>JAGASY010000077.1 GCA_017621515.1 Bacteroidaceae bacterium | reverse complement strand
TGACGAAATTTGTTATAAAGTTGCGCATAAGCGGAGCAATAGTTCTTAGTAGTTTGGTCACCACTAATTTACTAATAATCTGTAAATTGCGCAACTTTCTCATTTGTAAATAATTAAAATTTTAATTCAACCAACGAGTTTATTTCTTCTCCAATCCTTGATAATTGTAAACATGGCTGCATCTGCGTTCAAGACATTTCTAAATGGAGTCAGGTCACCATCTAAAAATAATTCAGAATCGTATGCACTTTCTTGCTGAAACATCTCCATGGTTAGGTAAGGGGAATAAACATAATAACCTTTTTCACAGAGCGGGAGATACATAGTGGTATAGAAATAATCCTTAGCTTCAGCATGGGTTGTTTGGTTGATAGGAGGCATGATTGCTATTGTCAACGGCTTCTCTTCATACATTCCTGGATATTGTTCGCTCAATGTTTTGGGTGTAGTGCATGATGCTAATGATACTACTGCTATTATTAAACCTATGATTTTTTTCATTTTTCAAGTTGTGTAATGATACGTGAAATATATTTTTCAGATTCAGGATAGAACTTTATTTCTTCTTTGAGGAATTTCAATCCTTCTTCATGTTTACCCGTCATGTAAAGCAGATAACCATACTCTGCATATAGCCCTGGAGGAACTGTCCCACGTGTACCTTTTTGCTTTTCCGTCAACTTCTGGTACTGTTCCAGAACCTTTACTTTAAGTTCATCAGTACGTTTTTTGCTGTACTGGTAAGTAATGTCTTCATAGTCATACCATGAATACAAAGTTTGGGTTGTTGTACATGATGTAATGCTCATGATAACAAACACTGCTAATAATGTCTTTTTCATTATGGTAGAATAATCTGTTTAACTTCTTGGGTAGAGAGGAATAACTTCTTTTGGTACATGGTCTTGCCATTATTGCTGACTTTTAAGACTCGTGTTCCTGTAGAAACACCATACTGAGTACCTTTTCGATTTGCTTTTTTCTGTTTTACCACCTTGGCTGTAAACGGTTGAGCATCATCAATAGTTACTTGGACTTCTTTTCCTGCATATTCTTTAGAGCTAACGAATAACAAAAATGCCATATCTTCCTTACCGCTTTGTTGTGCTACTGGATAATTAGCCTTACAACCAAATAGGAATAAAGGCAAAGCGAATAAAATTAATAGTTTCTTCATTTTTCTTCTTGAATTATATAGTTTCCCATATTATTGGCATTTATCTCTTCTGTTGTGGTGACTTCTACAAATGAATATTCAGTTTCAGGTGTATCACCGCCTGTCATCACGACTTTAACACTGCCAACATTTTTACCTGGTAAAGTAATCATGATGCCTGTCTGTGGATTCTTTACTTGCTTTCCTTTGGTCATTATAGAGAATGACATACCTTCTTTTATGCCTTGGCTTTGTCCGCCAGCAATGAGAATGGCATCTGTATCATACGAAAGAAAATAGGTCTTCCATGCACTGTTAGTACATTTATTGATTATATTTTCAACCAATTGACCGATAGCTTCGGATATGGCTTTATCGCTCAAAGTAGCATCGAATCCTGCCTTTCCACCAACTCCCATTGTTGTTTTGGTAGTTAGTTCTGCTGAACCTTTGGCTTCATCTGAATAGATGATAAGACCTGTAGAGACCTCAACAAGTCGGACAGATACAGCTGCTTCAACAGTTTGGGTTTTCTGGGACGAGAAAACACCACTCTTGCCTGTATCTTTTCTGCCATACTCTGTGATTGAGCCGATTATCATAAAATCTGCACCGATAGTCGAAACGGCACTTTGTCCTTTTTGGCATTCTTCAAGAAGTGAAGCCAAATCACTTCTTTCAAGCAAAAGAAATTTTCCTGAAGCAGCGAGCTTGGCTGAAAGGATATCTAAAGCTTGTTTGCCCATGGGGTCATTTTCTTTGTCGTAAAAGATGCCTTTGGCATATTGAGTCTCATTGGAAAACCTGCCGATAGCAACTTTTCTTTTTAGAACCATGCCATTTTCTTGAACATTTTGAGTTGTTGTTTCAACTATTTGGGTTTTTCGTTGTGCAGATGCACCATAACTTATGGTTAGCAACATGGAGAGTAGAATAATCTTTTTCATTCGAAATATTTCAATTGAGAAGTGCTAATTTTCAACACTTCATATTTGTAATACATTTTTTTTCTTTTTTGCAATCATTTCATCCTTTTTTCATCCCTTTGGGTGAGAACTGTTCATGCACATTTCATAACCTTCTTATATTTTTATGTTAAACATATTGCAAAGAAAGTTCAATTTGTGATATGTTGTACTTTTTATATAAAATAATTAAATAAAAAATACTCATAAGTCTTTTGCAAATATTTGTGTCTGTTTTCTAATAAAATCAGAGAAATGATTGAAAATGTTTTGATTTTTGTGTTGTAATATTCAAAAAAAGCACCTTTTTCGGAATGGAGCGTTTGTCCTGTTCTGAAAAAGGTGCAGAGGAACCTGCAATAGTTTTTGTACTTATTGCAGACTTTGGGTATTCGATGGTTAAAGGAATACGAAATAGACAGCCATTACGAGACAAAGGAATGCCGCAAGGTGATTCCAGTGGAGTGACTGTCCTTGGAACATCATGGTGGCAATGACGGTGAAGACGATGAGAGAAATGACCTCCTGAATTACTTTCAGCTGCATCAGGTTGAACGGACCGCCGTTGCCTACGAAGCCTATTCGGTTGGCTGGCACTTGACAGCAGTATTCCGCCAAGGCTATTATCCATGAGAAGAGGATGACTCCGATGAGTGGCCAGTTGGACGACACACCCGTTTGTTGTAGCTTCAAGTGTCCATACCAAGCTAATGTCATGAAAATGTTGCTGCAAATGAGCAGCAGAATGGTGTATAATACGTTCATATATATATATTGTTTTTTAGCTTTACCTGACAATCATGTTATTTTATTTTTTCAAAAAACGTGCGAAGATAATTAAATCTGTGCTTATGGCTTTTAGATTAAGCCACAATTTTTCAACAATTGTGTGCATGTTGCTTTTATTGGAGTGATATGAACAAAGAGGGTTCTAAAAGAAATGACTTTTTAACTGCTTATAATCCTTTTGAAGACTTTTATCCCTTTTTTTAGGCAGTTACGGAGATTATTAGTAATATTGCACATTCTAATATTGCTTGTATTTCTAATCAGATAAATAATTGAATATGACTTTGAAACAGAAAATCGGATTGTTTTCTGCATTTCTTTGTGCGACATCATTGAGTATCAATGCACAAGAAAGGCATGAACTGAAATTACGTTACGACCGTCCTGCGGACTATTTTGAGGAAGCACTTGTGTTGGGCAATGGAACATTGGGAGCTACTGTCTATGGAGGAATCCTTCAGGATAAGATTTCGCTTAACGACATCACGTTGTGGACTGGAGGACCGGAGGGAGAACCTTATAGCCCGGAGGCATACAAGGCTCTGCCGGAGATACGTGCTTTGCTGGACAAAGGGAATTACAGGGATGCAAACCGGGCTAATCAGAAGATTCAGGGACATTATTGTGAGAATTATCAGCCTTTGGGAACATTGATAATCGACTATGACGTGAACGAAGGCATGAAGGCGGAAGGCTATGAACGTTGGCTTGACATCAGCAATGCCACGGCGCACAGCGGCTATACGGCAGGAGGAACAGAGTTCACAAGCGATTATTTTGTGTCTGCGCCCGATTCTGCTTTGGTGGTACGGTTGAAGTCTGGCTCTGCGTCAGGAATCCATGCACGTGTGTCATTCACCTCTCTTCTGCCTCATTCTGTGGTTCCCACAAAGGACGGACTGTCGGCAGAAGGATATGTGGCTTATCATTCGTTCCCGAATTATTACCGAGGAGCGGAGAAGACACATTTGTATGACCCGGAGAGGGGTATGCGTTTCCGCACACTGCTGAAAGTGATTCCGGTCGGTGGGCGAGTGAGCAGTTTCCCTTCGGGAGATGTGAAGATAGACGGATGTCGCGAAGTCTTGATTGTACTTGTCAATGCAACGAGCTTCAATGGTTTTGACAAAGACCCTGTGAAAGAGGGTAGGGACTATCAGGCTGAAGCTGAGAGACGTTTGAATGCGGTTGCGGCAAAAAAATATGAAGAACTGCGTGGGGCGCATATTGCTGATTATAAGAATTATTTTGACCGTGTGGAACTCTGTCTCGGAACAACGGCTGATTCTATAGCATCCCTCACAACGGATCGTCAGTTGCTGCTATATACAGACCGTCAGCAGACGAATCCGGAACTTGAGGCGCTTTATTTCCAGTATGGTCGTTATCTGCTCATTTCATGTTCGCGTACACCGGGAGTACCGGCTAATCTCCAAGGACTGTGGAACGAAAAGATTCTTCCGCCGTGGAGCTGCAATTATACCAGCAACATCAATCTGGAAGAAAACTATTGGGCTTCGGAGACTACGAATCTGAGCGAAATGCATCAGCCGATGCTCGATTTTGCGAAGAACCTGAGCCAAGGCGGTGCACAGACTGCAAAGGCATATTATGGAGTCAATCAAGGATGGTGTCTGGGACATAATACGGATATTTGGGCAATGACCAATCCTGTGGGACTGAACAGCGGAGACCCTTCGTGGGCTTGCTGGAATATGGGTGGAGCTTGGGTGTCAACCCATATATGGGAACATTATCTTTTCACTCAGGACAAGGCTTTTCTGCGTGCATATTATCCGGTGTTGAAAGGTGCGGCGGAGTTTTGTCTCAACTGGCTTGTGGAGAAGGACGGTTATCTGATGACTTCGCCGGGTACTTCTCCCGAGAACCTTTTCATTGCACCTGAAGGGTATGCCTCCGCAACAAGTTTTGGCAATACCTCAGACTTGGCAATGACACGCGAATGTTTGATTGACGCTCAAAAGGCTGCACAGGTGCTGGGCGAGGACAAGGCATTCCGCAAAAAGATAGAACAGACTTTGGCGCGTCTGCTTCCTTATCATGTGGGTAAGAATGGCAATTTGCAGGAGTGGTATTATGATTGGGAGGATCAAGACCCTCGTCATCGCCACCAGTCTCACCTGTTCGGGCTTTATCCGGGACATCATCTTTCAATAGATGCCACACCCGATTTGGCGCGTGCTTGTGCCCGGACGCTTGAAATCAAAGGAGACGAGACTACCGGATGGAGTTCCGGATGGAGGGTGAATCTCTTTGCACGGCTTGCGGATGCGGAAGGAGCTTACCACATCTACCGTAAACTGCTGCGTTATGTCAGTCCTGATGATTATCGTGGCAAGGATGCGCGTCGCGGAGGAGGAACTTATCCGAACCTGCTCGATGCTCATTCTCCATTCCAAATAGATGGAAACTTCGGCGGATGCGCCGGAGTTGCAGAGATGCTGATGCAGTCGTCAGAAAATGATATCCGCTTGTTGCCGGCTTTGCCTGCGCAATGGAAGGACGGAAAAGTAAGCGGTCTATGTGCACGTGGCGGCTTTGTGGTTGACATGGAATGGAAAAACGGAAAAGTGATTAGTCTTTCGCTCACGGCTCGTGTCGGTGGCAAGACGACTCTTCGTTATAATGGCAAGAGAAAATCCGTAAGTTTGAAGAAGGGTGAGACGAAGACAATAGCATTGTAGAGTGCTTCTCTCATATTTTTAAAACTTGACGAACTATTGACATAAAGTAACTACTCAATCCCCCTCTCTAAAAGGAAAGATATAAGGTACGAGACTATTCTTTCCTTTTAGAGAGGGGAATTGAGTAGTTACAGCGTAATATATTGATAATAAATAGTATCAATTATATACATACAATGCCCTGAAAACATATTGTCTGTGCAGTAAGGAATTAAAAACAGTGCACTGAAAACTCAAATCCACACTGTGGATTATAAAAACAGCACTGCTGATTTTGTAAACCACAGTGTGGATTATAAAAACCGCAGTGTGGATTTGAGTTTTCAGTGCACTGTTTTTAATTCCTTGCTGTACAGATATTTTTATTTTAGAGGGTATATTTTAATTTAAATGTACAGTCTAACATGTAGCACTCCCATTGTTATCTCTGTTTATTTCTTTGTTATGTAGGGGCTGAGTAGTTACGACATAAATAATGTTTGCTGAAATGATTCTTTTATCTGTTTCAGAATAAAAATCAGATGTGCTCTAAAATTAAAGTACGCTCTATTTTCTCATATCTTGCTTTTCTGCTAACTTTGCAACCGATATGCAGAAGCGTAGCTGTATGGTTCAGGTATATTTATTCGGATATGTCTGTTTGCCGTGTAGCCGTGTGCTTGAACACCACGTAAAAAACAAGAAATATGAAGCAAAACCGAATGGTTAGTGTATCTTTCATGTTGATGGGGATACTATTTTGTGTGTGCCTTGTGGCATCTAATCTTCTTGAAACCAAAGTCGTGCAGTTGGGAGCTGTTTCAATGACTGCCGGTTTCATCGTTTTCCCGATTTCTTATATAATCAACGACTGCATTGCGGAGGTATGGGGCTTTCGCAAAGCTCGCCTTATTATATGGATGGGTTTTCTCATGAACTTCTTTGTGGTAGCTCTCGGAGGGATAGCAGTGGCAATGCCTGCAGCTCCGTTTTGGGAGGGAGAAGAAGCTTTTGAGTTTATTTTCGGACTTGCGCCGAGGATAGCAGTGGCGAGTCTGACCGCTTTTCTTGTAGGCTCGTTTCTCAATGCCCTTGTGATGAGCAAGATGAAGATTGCAGACAATGGACGGCATTTCTCATGGAGGGCGATAGCTTCCACACTTGTAGGCGAGAGTGCCGATTCGCTGATTTTCTTTCCGCTTGCCTTCGGCGGACTGATGTCGCTTGGCGAACTGCTTAAACTGATGGCATTGCAGGTGGCGGCAAAGACACTTTATGAGATTATAGCCTTGCCCTTGACGATAAGGGTTGTGAAATATGTGAAGAGGATAGAGGGTGAGGACGTTTATGACAAGAATATTTCGTATAACATACTTAATATAAAAGATATATGAAGATGGACAAGGACAAGGCTCTTGTTGTGTTTAGCGGAGGACAGGACAGTACCACATGTCTGTTTTGGGCAAAGAGAGAGTTCAAGGATGTGTATGCGCTGAGTTTTGTCTATGGGCAGAAACATGTGAAGGAAGTAGAGCTTGCGAGAAGTATAGCAGCGAAGGCTGACGTGCATTTTGATGTGATGGATGTCAGCTTCATCAGCAGTCTGAGCAGCGGATGTTCGTTGACAGACTCATCCGTGACGATGGACAAGGTGAAGCCGGAGGGCGGTGTGCCCAACACGTTTGTGCCCGGGCGCAATCTGTTTTTTCTCAGCATTGCCGCCGTGTATGCGCGTGAGCATGGCATCAGCCATATTGTGACCGGAGTTTCTCAGACGGATTTCTCCGGTTATCCGGATTGTCGCGATGCGTTCATAAAGAGCTTGAATGTCACTCTGAATCTGGCTATGGAAGAGCAGTTTGTGATACATACGCCGTTGATGTGGATAGACAAGTGTGAGACATGGGCATTGGCGGACGAACTGGGTGTGCTTGAGCTTGTGCGGAACGAAACTTTGACTTGCTACAACGGTGTGCAGGGTGACGGATGCGGGCATTGTCCGGCATGTAAGTTGCGTCGGGAAGGATTAGAGAGATATTTACAGAAGAAGGGGCTTCAAAGTGCGGAAACAAAGCTTTGAACTGTCTTTGGAACAAAATAATTAAACAGATAGAAGAAGTGTCGGAAAGAGAGAATGAAGGCTTGAAGAGCCTTGGTAGAAAGACTGAATATAAGCAGGATTATGCTCCGGAGGTGCTTGAGGCATTTGAGAACAAGCATCCGGAGAATGATTATTGGGTGAGGTTCAATTGCCCGGAGTTTACAAGCTTGTGTCCCATCACCGGACAACCGGACTTTGCGGAGATACATATAAGCTATCTGCCCGACCGCCGTATGGTGGAGAGCAAGAGCCTGAAGCTTTATCTTTTCAGTTTTCGCAATCATGGTGATTTCCATGAGGATTGTGTGAACAAGATAATGAAGGACTTGATTAGTCTGATGGATCCGAAATACATAGAAGTGACGGGGATATTTACTCCGAGGGGAGGCATCTCCATCTATCCGTATGCCAACTATGGACGTCCCGGCACCAAATATGAGCAGATGGCAGAATACAGACTGATGAATCACGATATGAATTAATTTGTAACGGGATGCGCTTTTTTATTTATTTGTCATACGATGGCGCACAGTATCATGGCTGGCAGATTCAGCCCAACGGTACCAGTGTGCAGGAGGTGATGCAGAATGCTTTATCTACATTGCTTCGTGAGACGATAGACATTGTGGGAGCCGGAAGAACAGATGCTGGGGTCAATGCAAAAATGATGGTGGCGCATTTCGACTGTCCGGACAGGGCTGTTTCTGTCATCATGCAGGACGGTGGAGAAGCGGAGGCTCTGCCTCACGGTGTATGTGCCGGAAGGACGGATATGGCTGTGGCGACTCGGACATTCATCAAGAAGATGAACCGGATTCTGCCTCTCGACATTGCCGTACATAAGGTCGTGCCAGTGAGGGCGGATGCTCACGCAAGGTTTGATGCCATTTCGAGAACCTATCACTATTATGTGACTACGGAAAAGTCTCCTTTCAGCAGATATTATGCCTATCGTTTTCCTCAGTCTTTGGACTTTGCGCTGATGAATGAGGCTGCAAGCCGATTGTTCGACTATATTGATTTCACCAGTTTCTCCAAACTTCATACGGATGTGAAGACAAACAATTGTCGTATCATGAAGGCGGAATGGATACAGTTATCGGATGTGGAATGGATGTTTACAATCAAGGCAGACAGATTCCTGCGCAATATGGTGCGTGCTGTTGTCGGCACTTTGTTCGAAGTGGGAAGAGGACGCATGTCGGTGGAGGAGTTTTGTCGTGTGATTGAAAGAAAAGACCGATGTGCCGCCGGCTCCAGTGTTCCCGGAAACGCGCTCTTCCTTGCGGAAGTGGAGTATCCTTCCGATATATTTGATTTTAATGTCTAACGATTAAATAGAAATTTTTTCATGTGGCTGATATTAGCGTTTTTGTCCGCATTCCTTCTTGGATTCTATGATGTGTTCAAGAAGAAGTCTCTGAACGGCAATGCCGTGATTCCGGTACTTCTGCTTAACACTCTTTTTTCCTCGCTCATCTTCTTGCCGTTTATTGTTTTGTCGGCGAATGGGACATTGAGCGAAGATTCTTTGTTTTATACCCATACGTATGGATGGGAAGAGCATAAGTATATACTCATGAAGTCTGTCATTGTACTTTCTTCATGGCTTTTCGGATATTTTGGTATAAAGCATCTGCCTATAACGATTGTCGGACCGATAAATGCGACTCGTCCGGTCATGGTGCTGGTGGGAGCTTTGACGTTTTTTGGTGAAAGGCTCTCTCTATTCCAGTGGATTGGTGTCATCACGGCGATGGTGTCGCTCTATCTTCTGAGCCGTACTGGAAAGAAGGAAGGAATAGATTTCAGGCATAATAAATGGATTGTCTTTGTTTTGGCTGCGAATATTCTCGGTGCGTTGTCCGGACTCTATGACAAATACCTGATGGCTGCTCCTGAGAACGGAGGGGTGGGGCTTGATAAGATGGCTGTGCAGTCGTGGTATAATATTTATCAGTTCTTCATGATGGGAGCTATGCTTCTCATTCTTTGGTTGCCTACGCGGAAGCGGACGACACCGTTCCATTGGGAGTGGTCTATCATATTGATTTCAATATTCCTGTCTGCTGCAGATTTCGTGTATTTCTATAGTTTGAGCCTTGACGGAGCAATGATTAGTATTGTGTCGATGATTCGCCGTGGTTCGGTGATTGTTTCTTTCTTGTTCGGAGCGATGGTGTTCCACGAGAAGAATTTGAAAGCCAAGGTGGTTGATCTTGCACTTGTGCTTTTGTCTATGGTATTCTTGTTTATTGGAAGCAGATAATTTTTCTCAGGAACATTATGGAAAATGTTAGTATAAATGCAGTGACCGGTTCAAAAAATGATTGTTGTGCAAAAGTTGACTCTACTTTCCGTGAAAAGGAAATATACAGAGTAACTCTTTGGGGAAGTTTGACCAATTTTCTATTGCTTGTTTTTAAGTTCATTGCAGGTATTGTAGGGCATAGTTCTGCTATGATTGCAGATGCTATACATTCTCTGTCTGATTTTGTGACTGACATTATAGTGATTGTTTTCGTGCGGATTTCTGGGAAACCGCAAGACAAGGACCATAATTATGGGCATGGAAAATATGAAACATTGGCAACTGCAATCATTGGAACAATTTTGCTTCTTGTGGGAATAGGGATATTTGTCAATTCCGCAAAGAGTATCATTGATTTTTATGGTGGCGCTCATTTGGAAACTCCCGGGATGTTGGCATTTATAGCTGCTGTGGTATCAATATTGTCAAAAGAAGCGATTTATAGGTACACACTTGTAAAAGGTAAAGAACTGAAATCGAAGGCTGTCATAGCAAATGCTTGGCATCATAGAAGTGATGCCTTGTCTTCTGTAGGAACGCTTATTGGAATAGGTGGGGCGATATTTCTTGGTGATAATTGGTGTATTCTTGATCCTTTGGCTGCTCTTATTGTGAGTTTATTTATCATGAAGGTTTCCATAGAGCTGATAAAACCTTGTGTAGATGAATTGTTGGAGAAATCATTACCAAAAGAAATGGAAGATAAGATACTCTTGATTATTCTTTCGTTTGAGGAAGTGCAGTCTCCGCACCATCTTCGTACTCGTTATATAGGCAATAATATCGCTATTGAGGTTCATGTGAGAATGGATGGCTCTATGAAACTTAAGGACGCACACGAAGTTACTAAAAGAATAGAGTCTCGTCTGAAGGAGGAATTTGGAGAGAATACTCATATCGGAATACACATGGAACCTCTGCATTAGTTTTGGAAAAAATAAAGAAAGTCCGCAAATATGTGCTGATGATGTTACTTGCACATGTCTGCGGACTTTTTGGGGGGACAGTTCCTTGACTTACTAATCAAGTTTGTTTTGGCTCTGTAGATTAGTTTTGTGATTTCAACTTTATTGTAGCGGACTTGAGCCCTTTTCCGTTTACCTTGACAGTAATGTCTCCCGATGTCTTTTTGGTTTGCACACCAACCACCAGTTCACCATTGAAAGCTTTCATTGTAGGGTGGGTGAATCCTTCGAGTGAGGTGGCATCACCGTTACATACACCTTTGAATATGCCTGCTCCGCTCACACTGAATGAGAGTTGGTTGGAAGCTTCTGGACACGGGTTGCCTTCTTTGTCAACGATACGTACAGCGATGAATGCCATATCTTCGCCGTCTGCTTTTAATGGCTCGTTAAGAGCGAAGAATGCCGGATTGTCTGTAGGGCGCATATTCGCATACGATGTAGAGCCGTTTTCGGTTCCACGGTCTGCTACCAATTCTATATGGTCGGGCTTTCCTGCTGTCTTTATAGTCTGTTCACCTGCCACTTTCCCTTGTCCGTCGTAAACAACCACATGCAGTTCTCCCGGTTCATATTTCACGTTGTTCCAGCGTAGGCGATAGCGGTCGTTCAGTTGTGACGGGTGCTTTGAAATGCGTCCTTGGCTCTTGCCGTTCACGAAAAGCTCGGCGGAAGGATAGTTTGTGTAGCAATATACAGGGGTGATTTCTCCTTCTCGTCCGTTCCATGTCCAGTGAGGAAGCAGATGTATGGTTGCTTCTGAGGTGTTCCAGCGGCTTCTGTAAAGGTAGTATCTGTCTTTTGGCAGACCTGCAAGGTCGAAAATGCCGAAGTAACTGCTGCGTGAAGGCCAGTATTCATCGTAAGGGCTTGGTTCTCCGAGATAGTCGAATCCGGTCCATACAAATTCACCGATGACCCATGGCTTGTCGTCTTGCAGTCTCCAGTCGTCTTCGGGTATGTTACTCCACGAACATGCTGTGCGGTCATAGCTTGAGCACTGTCCGTCTTCGTATGTCTTCTGTTTTTCGTCAGTGACAGGAAACTTATATACACCACGCGAACTGACGGTTGAGGCTGTTTCGCTTCCGAGTACAAATCCTTGTCCCAGTTTCTCGTATGCCATTTCATACTTTTGGGTGCGGTAGTTCATTCCGGGAATATCAATTACCTGTGCATAGCCTGTTGACAGAGCATTGTCGATACGATCCATTCCTGCTGTGACAGGACGTGTACGGTCGAGACGGTGTATGACATCCTGCATGTGGCGGGTCATCTGTGCACCTTCTTTTATCCCTTGTTCTGGTATCTCATTACCTATACTCCACATTACGATACTTGGATGTAGGCGGTTGGCAAGTACGAGGTTTGTCAAATCGCGATCAACCCATTCCGTATAGAAACGGTTGTATCCGTTCTTGCATTTTGCATATTTCCATTCGTCGAAACTCTCAGCCATGACCATCATGCCGAGAGAGTCGCATAGTTGCATCTGCCATTGCGAAGGCATGTTGTGTGCTGTGCGGATAGCATCACAACCCATAGACTTCAGCAGTTTCAACTGGTGTGCAAGTGCACTCTTGTTGATTGCTGCACCAAGCATTCCAAGGTCGTGGTGCAGACATACACCTTTGAGCTTGCGGCTTTCCCCGTTCAGTGCAAATCCTTTTTCCGGAGTTACTTCGATTGTTCGGAAACCGGTCTTTATTGTCTTACAATCAACTATTGATTTTTCACTTCCGTTCTCTTCCTGTTCTATAAGGGAGACATTGAGCTCATATAGATAAGGTTGTTCCGGCGACCAGAAATCTATACCGGACAATGTTTCCACACATTTTGCTTTTCCGTCTTTCGTTACCGGGGCAATTACTGTGGCTACTGTTTGGTTGTTCTTTTCTTGTTTTATTTCGAATTTAACTGTGAATTTGTGTTCTTTGGGGTTCGCTACATCTGCACAAAATTCCACAATTGCACTTTTTGAGTTTTTGTCGATGGAAAGTGTGTTGACGTTTATACCCCATTGTTCTATGGCTGTTTCTCCTGTCATTATGAGAGTGACCGGACGATATATGCCGGCACCGGGATACCAACGGCTGCTCTGGTCAAGATTTTCGAGACGTACAGCCAATGTGTTTTCGCGTCCGTCTTTATATATATAAGGTGTAATGTCAATATTGAATGTGTTGTAGCCATATTTCCATTCACCTGCTTTTTTGCCGTTGACATATACGGTAGGCTCAGACATTGCACCGTCAAAGTTGAGGATTGCCCGCTCATATTCCTTTGGAACATTGAATTTCGTCCTATACCATCCGCTACCAATCCATGGTAATGAGCCGGAACGTCCGGTTTTTTCTGTCGGAATCTTTTCTCCGTTTTGTTCTATAGCCACTATTTGCTTGTCTATCTCCTTGTCAAACGGTTCGGATATAGCCCAATCGTGTGGTACACTGACAGTAATCCATCGCCTGTCGTCAAAATCTGCATTTGCCTGTGAATCATTGTCGCTATGGGAAAATTTCCAGTTGTCCTTGAGCTGTACTTCTTGTCTTTGTGCTTGTATATTCAAGCTGAATCCCCATGTTGCGAGCAGGAAGAGTGCTGTGGGTTTCAAGAAAAAATCTTTGGATTTCATGTATTATTGATTTTTGTATAGTGTTTTATAATATGACAAAGATACGTCTTTTATATTTCCTTGCAAAGAAAACAATAAAAAAGCGGTGCTTCTGTTACGAAACACCGCTTCTACTATATTGATTTGCTGTTTGTGTCTTCTGTTTTATTCTCTCATAATTTATTTTTTTTTGCTTCAATAAGATGTCTTCGCACGGAGTAGAGAAAGATTCCCCTCTTCCTCAGTAGAGCCTCGAAAAGAGGTCTCTACTTTTTTGCATCGACATTTCTTTTGGTGAGTTATTTCATTATAGAAATATTGCTCACTACTGCTGCTATTACTACAAATGCAGCTACCAACATTGTCATTGTTTCCATAATCAATCTCCTTACCATTTAATTAATACTTATTTTACTTTTGGATTCGTCTCCCTATTTATTCTTGCGAATCATCCGTCTTCTTCACGGAGCAGGGAAATTCATCCTTTCATTCCTTTTACAATCTTCCTACCGTTGTGCATCTTAGTCCGTTCATCGGTGTGGAAAAATCCACTTTTAATGAGTTAAGGACTGAATGCTGTTCCACTAATACCTATATAGCGGGCTTCTGCCCATTCCTTCACAATCTTTATCTACCTTTACCAATACCTTTTTCCTAAAAAACATATCTAACTTTACCATTCTATACAATCTTCACGATTGCTTCATCCTGATTCTCTAATCTTTTACCTTTTACTTTCTATTTTCTGTCTTATATACCTATTTCTTTTTCCTTTCGATTCTCACGAACCTCTTTATCAATCTTTCTACCTTTATCTTTTTGACACTGCAAAGGTAAGTCCTCTATATGGGTAGAGCAAGGATTTTTATAAGAAATTCTTAAAAAACAAGTCTTTTATTGATTAATATCAATGATTGTGCGCCCACACAATGTAAAAAATGCTTATTGTGTGGGCGCACAAGGTGTTTTTAGCGTCTTTTATTTGACTTCAATGCTGCTACTTCCGCTATGTCCTGAAAATTCTGCTGAATATGCACACTGGACAGTTGCGATACCGTTGCTGTATGTGCCTTTTCTGCTGACAAACATTTCCAAATCTACAGTTAATGTTCCTTTGCGGAACACATCGAAGAAGAAGTCCGCTGAAGCATCATGCATGGCTACGTAACATCCGCTAAAGCTTGTGCTCGACAGCCTTCTGTAGCCGGAAAGAGGATTGAGTGGTTCCATACATGCTGCAAATTGTGAATGTACTTGTACGAAATCCATGTCACGATCTGCTGTGATAGTGTGTCGGATGCGTATTTTGTCGCCTACAGAAAGAGTCTGTTCTCCGGTCAGTTCTTTCCATGTCTTTTTTCCGTTGACACTTTCTTCCTTATATACCTTCTTGCTGACAGTAAGAGAACCGCGGCTGTCGGAAAGTTTGTCAAATTCCTCAAGGTATTGTCCATATACAGCACCCCAAGAGATACCTTTTGATTGCTTTACGATTGTCAGTTCGTTCTTTTTCCTGCCGAGCATTTTTTCCGGTACGGAAATTTTCTTGTATCCGTTTGGCGATGCGGAAGCTATTTCCGGTTCTTTGGCTTTTTTGCCTACAGTTTCTTTGAGTTCCTTTCCGTTCAGGCTAAAGCGGGCTTCCGCTGTGTCGTGAATGGCAAATTCTTTATCTGCTTGCAACAGTTCACTCACTGCATTCACCGTATTGATAGGATTGTCCCAACTTTGAGTTTGCTTCTGACGTATGAGCCAAAGCGTCATGTTATTTAGATAATCCTGTGTGTCATTGAAATCTTTCTCCATCATCCGCATGGCTTTCATGGCGGCTATATGGGTTGGGATGCGATAGTCCATCCATGAATAATACGCTCTGTCCGTGTCGTAGTATCTTCCCATATCCGGTTTATATACGGTGTATTCACGCAGCGATTTCACAAAATCTTTGGCGATTTCCTTTTTGCCGTAAGCGTTCAGAACACATGCGATGTTGGCACGTCCGTATATAGTAAGTGCATTGATGTTTTGCCCAAGCTTTTCGATGTACTCTTTCTGCATTTGTTTCACATCGTTGCTGACATCATGCTTTACCAGTGATGATATATATAGGTATCTCATCGTTGTTTCAGAAGCCGCAATAATTTGTTTTTCTTTTTTCATGCGGCGATATTTCTCCAGTTCTTTTCCGTCAAGATACTTATATCCTTTTACTATCATGTCATGTACGGCTTGGTTTGTTCCGACAGCTTTGTCCAGCTGTGCAAGATGTTCTACGACTGTAGCCGTAACATAATAACTGCCCTCCATTCCGTTGAACCAGCTCCATGAGCCATCCGCATTCTGCAACTTTTTCAGTTCCTCCATGCTTGCAGATATGCGGCTGTCCATGATGTTCTGGTCAAATAAGTCGGCAAGCTTCATCATTTGTTCCGTCTCGTTTCCTGCTATTGTCAGCCACGGAGATTCCTGCAACAAAATGGACTTCAGTTCTTCGTTCTTTTCAAGATTACTTTTTGCCTGTGCCCCGTGATTTTTCCATGCTTCAATCTTGTCCAGCATAGAAGGATTGTCGGCAGCAATCTTTCTTATGGCATAGTTCGCATAAAGTGCGGCAGATAGTGAGATGGCATCACGGCTGTCCACATTGGAAATAGATTCCAGAGCCTGAATGACTGTCCATCCCGGATTGTCGCTGTATTCAATGGTCATTTGTTTGTCTGTGGCACTTTCACTTCTTCCATTGAACATTCCAGACAAATCAATGCTCTTTGTCCCTATGCTGTCGATGAAGAACGGAACTGTTTCCGTGATATATTTCTTGCTCGTGAGTACAGGCAGATAACTTCTTTCACCGTCACTGAACATTTTGTTTCCAGCACTGATTCTGCATATAAGCAGCGGATATTTGTCGCTTACGTTGAAATCGAACTCTACAGATACCGTACCGTTCTTGTCAACAGAGAATTTCTTGCTTGCCTTGTGCACCGTTTTTTCCGTTTCCGGGTCTATGAGTTCAAACAGGGCTGTACCGGACACTTCATTCTCTGTCTTGTTTATGATTCTTGTAGCAATAGAAGTATGGTCGCCTACACGGACGAATCTCGGCATGTTCGGCTGTACCATGAATTCCTTGCGGGCTACGATTTCTGCTGCAATCTTGCCGTAGTCCACATCCTTTGTATGCGCAAATCCTATGAACTTCCATTCGGTCAGACTTTCTGGCAGAGTGAAGGATATGTTGACTTCTCCATTCTCGTCTGTCATGAGGTGAGGGTAGAAGAATGCTGTCTCCGCAAAATTGGAGCGTAGCGGTTGCTCCGGGTTCGGCATATCTTCCGCCATAGCAGGTACGGCTTCTTCTTCGCCAAAGTCCATATCGGCAGCATCTTCTGTCATCACCGCTGCAGCGTCATTTACTATTGCTAACTCTTCTGTTACTGTTGGTATTGCTCTTTTTTGTGCGCCGACCTTCACTTCGCGTAGAGAGCCGGAGCCTGCACTGGCGAAGAAGACTCTGTTACCGTAGCCGTAGTTGTACACGTCTTCAAACGAACTGAAGCTTCGGTTCTTGATTTGCAGTTTCGGCAAAGGGAACGACACATAAACTGAGTTGAAAGTATTGTTGTTTGTCTGTCTCAGATATACAGTTGGTGTCTTTCTGAAAAAGTCTATCTCGAAATTCCAGTTGTGCTTGCTCAGTTTCTCAAGCGAACCGTCGTATAATACGGCCATCAGTTCTGCGCACGAAGGAGTGCCTTCTGCATTTTGGATGCTCAGAGTCCATTCCTCTTTTTGTCCGGGCTGCAACTTGTCTCTGAATGTTTTCCATTTCAGAGTAAGTTTCTTTTCCGGAGCCTTGAGTGTGATATCCCTTTTCTGCGAATACGTTCTACCGTTCTTCACATAGAACAATTGCAGTGTCAAGGCCTCTCCATATTCCTCCTTATAGTCGAAATGGAACTTTTGCATATTGCCTGCGGACATTCTGTGTCCCTTGTCCACCACCTCTTTGTTGCTGAACACATAATAATAAATATAGGTGTCGGGCTGTTTAGGCATGAAATAAATATCAGCTGAAGTACCGGAACTAAATTCCGTTGTGCTGGCATAAAGCCAGTCGTCCACCACTTCCATGCGTTCTGCATGGAGGTCGTATAATACGAATTTTGATTCAGCCTCAATCTTATTCTGATGATTGTCCGTGGCGGATACCTTTATGGCATACGAACCCGGAGTGAGGTTCTTCATCCGGCTGGCATCAATAGGCTTGCCGCTGATGAAGTCTCCTTCTGCCACCGGTGTATATCCGTAAAGGCTGTTCTCGCCCATCATATCCTCTTCTTCCTCATTTACGACTTCATTCTTATTATATATATGGTATAATGTCCATTTTCCTTCCACGTTGATTTCCTTGCCGCGTGAATTGGTGGCTGTCACTTTCAGTTCCGGAATAGAATCTTTGTTTATATTCTGAGGAATATTGGCATTCAGTCCGAATCCGTTTTTGGAGACGGGCAACGTATATTCCGCTGTCTGCGTTTCTCCTCCCATATCCGTCACCTCGGCTGTGATGTGGTATTCGAGCAGATAATTGTCGTTTTCAAGTTTGTCTTCGTCAAGATATACCGGAATGAGGAACTGCCCGTTCTCGTCCGTTGTCAGTTCTCCTTCAGACTCCATTTGTCTGCCTCCGTTGAATCTGTACCAGAAGAAACGGTTGCTGTATTCTATTTTATATTTGACTTTGGCATTTTGAACTTCAACACCAGAGAATGTCATGGCATTGCCTTTCAGTTTCAGACTGTCGCCGAGTGAATATTCTATGTTCTCTTCCTGCTTCTCGCCGTTTCCGTCTATGTTCAGTTTTACTTCGAATGTAGGACGTTTGTATTCTTCCACTTTGAAGTCACATCTGCCTCCGTTGTCAGTTGTGATGAAGAAGTTTCCGTTGAGCCTTCCTTTAGGAATGATGAAGTCTGCGCTGGCTGTTCCCATTTCGTTGCTTTTCACGGTTTTCTTGCCGACTTCCTTGCCGTTGGCATCGTGGAGTGTAATACTGAGGTCTTTTTCCCTCACTACATTGAAATTGTCGCCCTTTCTCTCGTATGCCAGTACCATCGCTCTGACAGTCTGTCCGGGACGGTAGATGGAACGGTCTGTAAAGACGTCTGCGGTGAAACTTGTTTGCTCTTGTTCCTCTTCCGTATCATGGAAATATCCTATATAAATCGTTTCTGTGAAGTCATCATTGTTTCGGTAGGCATGTGCCGCATTCCACTTGTTCTTGCCGAGATTTGTGATTCCGAGACTGTCCGTAGTACCAGTCTTGGACAGCAACTTTCTGTTTTGGGTATCCCAATATTCTGCTTTAACATAGCAGCCGGAGACTGGGAGTCCGGTTTTGTTGTCTGCAACCGTGCATTGCAGTGTTCCGTCCGGCAACATGAGAGCGAACAACTGGAGTGTAGTCACACTAAATTCGCACTTTTCACTTCTTCCGTTGCTTTCCGCCTTGAAAATGTATTTTCCCGCTTTTGGAATGGTCATATATACAGTGTCCGTTTGATTGTCGATGGATTTTTCATGCTTTAACGTGCGTTTCTCCACCACTTTCCCTGTTTTCTTGTCTGTGAGTGTCAATATGCTGTGGTCAATGTTTTTATAACCTACAAAGATGGGGAGCGGAGTTCCTACCACATATCCACTGTTGTTGCAGTATATACGGAGCTGAGGACATAGAATCTGAGCTTCCTTGCGCTTGAACTGTGTGGTATAAACAGAGTTCGGGTAGAGCTTCATGGCTTTTCTTGCTATGTCCAGCATCTCTTTGTCCTCTTTGTAGTAATTATTCAGCAAGTCATGGTAAACATCTGCACCGGTTTCCAAATCCTTGTTCTCTTCTGCCAGTTTAAGCAGGGTGTCCTTGTATTCGTCCAAACTGATTCTCAGTTTCTTGTCTTTCACGAACCTTTGACTTCTGAGAGCACTCAGCTTCATGAGCAGAGCAGCGTTTCTGTTGCCTCTCTCCGCATAGAATGTAGATAGCGTGTCATACATGAAATACCGATTGTCACCAAGGTCTGTGTTATGGTTCTGGGCAATGAACATGGCGATGACAGATAGCATGTCGTTGCCATACAGCCTGCTGTCCGGATGCAGTGTGACCAAAGGTACATAGTCTTTCGCCTGAGTGTTGGCAAGTAGTTCCTTGTTCTTCATAGCCTTTGCGTAGTGCATGGCAGACAAGTTCTGGTATTTTTCGTATGTGTCCGCATCATTGTAGAATCGGTTTTTCATGCCACTGTATGCAGTGCCGAGTATGGTGTGCAGCACTGCTGCATCGCATGTTCCTTCTTTATCTTTCAGCATGTCCTCCACATACTTGATGTTGACTTTGAAACTGTCAACCGACATATCCGTGTTCAGATACATCAACTGGGTGTATGACTTGATTAGCCACGGGAAATTGTCTTCGGCTTCTGCCTTTTTGTAGATTTTCTCGATGAAAGTCTTTGCAGTCTGCGGCTGTCCTTTCTTCTCCGCATTTTCTACCTGCTTCCATAAGCTGCTGTATGTCTGTGCATACGTGGAGACTCCTAAGAATATCCATAACAGCATAAATACTGACATTAATTTGATTATGCGTTTCATACTTGTAATATAAATATATTTATTCCTAACTCTATTTTTGGCAATAATGTTTGATGTCGAGGTAAAAGTACATATTTATTTTGGTGTATGCACTTTATTATGCCGACTCTTTTCTGGTTTTAGAGATAGTTAGCACTCTTATAACTATATTTGTATTAAATAAAGTAAGACTATTTATTCTTCAACTTTTTTATCTCTCTGTCGAAGTCGCTTTCAAGCATATCCATTTCACGTTTGCGGTATATTTCAAATTCTTTTTCTGCTTTTTCTATAGCTTGTTTGTGCGAAACATTACCCTTGCCAACCAATATTTTTCGTTTATGGGCAATTATCTGATTGTCCAATGCTTCTATCCAGTCTTTCATTGTCATGGGATTCATTTCCAGTGCTTGAAATTCGGCAAAGTCTAAGAAACCGGAAACAAGCAGGTTCAAGCGTTGCAGTTCAATCTCCGACAAATAGTTCTTGGCAATCTTCACATCGTCTTTAGTTACATAATTGCCTTTGAAATTGGTCATGCCTACAAACGGCTTTTCGTTGTCCACTCGATTGTATATGACTTCGGCTGCGGTATTCTCATGAACAGCATAGTGCAGTTTGTTTTGTACGGTGGCAAAAAACATCTTTGTCATTTCACTGCGAGGATCGTAGTCTGTGGCGGTAGCATAAATGTCTGTAACCTGTTGATAAAAGTTGCGTTCACTACTGCGGATGTCCCTGACGCGTTGTAGCAACTCACGGAAATACCTGTTCCCACCTTGCTTCAATCGTTCATCATCCATAGCAAATCCCTTTTGGATGTACTCGTGCAAACGCTGAGTTGCCCAACGGCGAAAGCGTGTAGCCACTTGTGACTGAACACGATAGCCCAGAGCAATGACTATATCGAGGTTGTAATGATCTATATTCCTTTTTACTTGTCGATTGCCTTCTTGGCGAACTAACAAGAATTTCTTGTGAGTTGCTTCAGTGTTCAATTCTTCGTCTTTATAGATATTATCTATATGTTGGCTGATGTTTTGCTGCGTTGTACAATATATATCTGCCAACTGATTCTGCGTTAGCCATAAATCTTCGTCAGCAAAACGTACTGACACACGAGTCACTTCGTCATCGTCTTGGTAGAGTATTATTTTATTTTCGTTCATCATTTCTCTTTTATAAAAACATATTTAAACCTTTGATTTACATCTTACGAGTGCATATTGCAAATATATTTATTTTATTTGACACATCTGTGAAATCTATTCTTTTTAATTGATAATTTTCTTTCTCTGAATTTATGCGGTTGCACAGACTCTTTATATGTGAAGTACATCCACTTAAATGACGAAAAAAATACGCTGAAATTGCCATTTTCAAAATATCAAAATGATATTTTCGCCCAAAATGAAAATTTAACACTTCGAGCGATTTTTTGCTGACGATGAAGAAACGAAATTTTGTTATTGAGATAAATATTTGATAATCAACTAAATATAAAATTTCTCAAAACGCTCAAAAAATCGCGCCGGATGCAATTTTCTGAAATTTCTGAATGTTTTAGTAATTGTTTGATTATTAATATGTTATGACTAATCTTGCCGTTTTCACCCTCAAACACCACCCAAAATCCACTCATTTCTAAGTTTCTGTTCAAGCACTTTTTCAAAATAGAAATTATACACTTCTTAACATTTCAGCCGAAGTTCGCTGTCTTTTTTCCCCTTTCCCAGTGCGATTTCAAAAAATCTACACTGAAAATTTCTCCAATCTACTAAGCGCGCAAATTTGTAGCGCACTGTCGTTACCGGAACAGTGCGCTGGAAAAGTGACGACAGCGCGCTGAAAATTTGAAAACTTAGTAGTTTTTTTCCAAGAACTCTTCGCCGGAAATAAATAAATGTGAAAGAACCGCTCCAAAACGAAACACTATTTCACAATTCTCGGAGGCTTCATGAAATGCGCGTAGAATTCTCATTCTTTGAGAAAAGTTCGGTGTGCTTCATTTTGGAGCGTTCCAGAGGACTTGGAATTTTAACATTTGACAAAATCAAAAAGAAATTAATATGGCTGAAATCTGTTGATAATGATTTTATTTTATAAAATATGTTGCCATTTTGTCAAAATAAAAAATCCCGAAAAAAACGATGTCAAAAATTTTTTTATGGGGCTTAAAATATAGTCCATACTAATATGTAAATTGAGAACTGTTTCTGTGTTGAGAATCCGGAACAATGACAGGATGAACAGTTGATGAGAATGCTATGTGGTTGTTTTTTTGAGTGTCTCCGACAAGAATAATAAGTATAAAAAATCTGATAAAAGGCAAATAATCCGCCGCTTATAATAATAATAAGAAAAAGAAACGCTAAATTTGCGCCGGATTATTGGACTGTGGCATGAATTGTCGCAGTTCTGTTGTTGTGACAAATAAAAACAGACTATATGATAAAGATTACGTTTCCGGACAATTCAGTCCGTGAATATGAAGCAGGTGTAACAGGCCTGCAAATTGCAGAGAGTATCAGTCCGCGTCTTGCACAGGATGTGCTGGCATGTGGAGTAAATGGAGAAACGACAGAACTCAACCGTCCTATCGAAGAAGATGCAAAGTTCGTACTCTACAAGTGGGAGGATGAACAGGGTAAACATGCTTTCTGGCACACTTCTGCCCATCTGATGGCTGAGGCTCTTCAGGAACTTTATCCCGGTACACAGTTCGGAATCGGTCCTGCTATAGAGAACGGATTTTATTATGACGTGATGCCGCCAGAGGGAGTGAAGATTTCCGATGCAGACTTCGTGAAGATTGAGAAGAAGATGCAGGAACTCGTGCAGAGAAAAGAAGCTCTGGTACGTAGCGAAATTGCAAAAAGCGATGCACTCGTGTTCTTCGGCGACAGAGGTCAGACCTACAAGAATGAGCTTATCGCAGAGCTTGAAGACGGCAAGATTACGACATACACTCAGGGAAACTACACAGACCTTTGTAAGGGACCGCACCTTATGAGCACAGAGAAGATTAAGGCGGTCAAGGTTTTGTCTGTGGCAGCAGCCTACTGGCGCGGAGATGAGAAGCGTCCTATGATGACACGTATCTACGGTGTTTCATTCCCTAAGAAGAAGATGCTCGATGAATATCTCGCGCAGCTTGAAGAGGCTAAGAAACGTGACCACCGCAAGATTGGAAAGGAAATGGACTTGTTCTTCTTCTCAGATAAAGTGGGCAAGGGACTTCCGATGTGGCTTCCGAAGGGAACTGCACTGCGCATACGTTTGCAGGACTTCCTCCGCAAGATTCAGAAGCGTTACGGCTATCAGGAAGTGATGACTCCGCATATCGGAGGAAAGACCCTCTATGTGACTTCAGGACACTATGCACACTATGGCAAGGACAGCTTCCAGCCTATACATACTCCGGAAGAGGGAGAAGAATACATGCTTAAGCCGATGAACTGCCCTCACCATTGTGAAATCTATGCATGGCAGCCTCGTTCATACAAGGATTTGCCGCTGCGTATAGCTGAATTTGGTACGGTATATCGCTATGAGCAGAGCGGAGAGCTTCACGGACTGACTCGTGTGCGCTCTTTCACTCAGGATGATGCACATATCTTCTGCCGTCCGGATCAGGTGAAGGATGAGTTCCTCCGCGTGATGGATATTATCAATATCATTTTCAAGGCTCTCGACTTCAAGAACTTCGAGGCTCAGATTTCGCTCCGCGACCCGGAAGACAAAGAAAAATATATCGGCTCGGACGATGTATGGGAAAAAGCAGAGAGCGCCATTGTAGAAGCTTGCAAGGAAAAGGGACTTCCTGCACGCGTTGAACTTGGTGAAGCTGCGTTCTATGGACCTAAGCTCGACTTTATGGTGAAGGATGCGCTTGGACGTCGCTGGCAGCTCGGTACCATTCAGGTCGATTATAACTTGCCGGAGCGTTTCAAACTTGAATATACAGGTTCGGACAACGAAAAGCATCGTCCGGTCATGATTCACCGTGCACCATTCGGTTCTATGGAGCGTTTCATTGCCGTATTGATAGAGCATACAGCCGGACACTTCCCGCTGTGGCTTATTCCGGAGCAGGTAGTCATTCTTCCTATTTCGGAGAAGTTCAACGACTATGCACGCAAGGTGAACGACTATCTGAACGACAATGATGTGCGCTCTATTGTAGATGACCGTAACGAGAAGATAGGAAGGAAGATACGCGACAATGAAATGAAGCGCATCCCTTATATGCTTGTTGTGGGCGAGAAAGAACTTGCCGAAGGCACTGTTTCTGTGCGTAAACAAGGAGAAGGCGATCAGGGTGGTATGAAATTTGAAGATTTTGCAAACAAAATTAACGAAGAAGTTCGTCAAATGACGGAAAATTTCTAAATTTGCACGGTTTTCGTACAATAAGGTACAAAATACGTAAATTCTAAACAAAATATAACCAGAGGAAATACCACATTTAATGAAAGGTGACAACAAAAAGCAACAGTATCGTGTCAATGAGCAGATACGTGTTCGCGAAGTGCGAATTGTAGGCGACGATATAGAATCAGAAGTACTCCCTACCGCGGAAGCATTGCGATTGGCGGAAGAAAAAGGAGTCGATCTTGTTGAGATTTCTCCAAATGCCACACCTCCGGTTTGCAGACTGATTGACTATTCGAAGTTCCTTTACCAGCAGAAGAAGAAGGCTAAGGATATGAAAGCCAAGCAGGTCAAGATTGAAGTGAAGGAGATACGTTTTGGACCTCAGACTGCCGAGGCTGACTATAATTTTAAGCTGAAGCATGCCATCGAGTTTCTCAATGAAGGAAACAAAGTCAAGGCATACGTGTTCTTCAAAGGACGTGCCATCGTGTTCAAAGAGCAGGGAGAGGTGCTGCTGTTGCGCCTTGCAAACGACTTGGAGGACATAGCAAAGGTGGAGAGTATGCCGGTGCTGGAAGGAAAACGTATGATTATCATTCTCTCGCCGAAGAAAGCTGCTCAGCCTAAGAAGGCACAGCCGAAGCCGACAAAGGAAAAGACTGCCGGTGCGGAGAGCAAGCAGAGCGCAGCAGAGGAGGCTTCAGGCGAAACAGCTGAATAGGCGGAGTCTTTCCGGAGGACGGTGTTCCTTCTTGAACATTGAAAAAAGGAATGTGCGTAACGTCTTGGTATATACGTTGCCACAAATTACTAATAATTAAAAAACAAAAAAAATGCCAAAAGTTAAAACAAAATCCGCAGCTAAGAAGCGTTTTAAGCTTACTGGAACAGGAAAAATCAAGAGAAAGCATGCTTATCACAGTCACATCTTGACAAAGAAGACTAAGAAGCAGAAGAGAAATCTTGTTCACTCAACACTTGTATCGTCAGCAAACCTCAAACAGGTTCGTGATTGTCTTACTCTTCGTTGATGGCAGTTGTTCGTGAAGAATAAATTCAGTAAGTAAAAATCAACAAAATGTTTAACAGGATGATTAGCTTGAAGTTCACACGGAAGGTGTGGCGCTAACATTCAAAAAGAATTAAAATTATGCCTAGATCAGTAAATCATGTTGCTTCAAGAGCAAGAAGAAAGAAGATTTTAAAGCGTGTAAAGGGTCAGTTCGGTGCTCGTAAGAACGTATGGACAGTTGCAAAAAATGCCTACGAGAAAGGTCTTACATACGCGTTTGCAGACCGTCGCCGCAAAAAGCGTGAATTCCGTTCTTTGTGGATTCAGCGTATCAATGCAGCCGCTCGTCTTGAGGGTATGTCTTACTCACAGTTGATGGGTGCTCTCCATAAGGCAGGCATTGAACTCAACCGCAAGACTCTTGCATATTTGGCTTTGAATAATATGGAAGCTTTCAAGGCTATTGTAGCAAAAGTAAAATAATAAACTCTATACATCATGTAATTGCAGATAAGCTACAATATATATAATATATAGAAGTTTTATCATAGTCATGAGGAGGACACAGATTTCTGTTTCCTCCTCATGTTTTTTTCTGTCCGAACAATATCTGTAAATTGCATTCTTTTATTTTTCAACAAATTGTATTAACTTTGCGCCATCTTGCAAAGCGTAAAAACATCATTGCAGAACAATTGTGAATAATCTAATAAAATAAGACAAAATGAAAGCATTCGTTTTTCCCGGACAAGGGGCACAGTTTACAGGTATGGGTAAAGACCTGTATGAGAGTAATCCTGTAGCAAAAGATTTGTTTGACAAAGCTAATGAAATATTGGGCTTCCGCATTACTGATATCATGTTTGAAGGAACCGACGAGGAACTCAAACAGACCAAGGTGACTCAGCCTGCTGTATTCCTCCATTCTGTAATCTCTGCACTCTGCATGGGTGAAGCATTCCAGCCGGAAATGGTGGCTGGTCATTCTCTTGGAGAGTTCTCTGCTCTTGTGGCTGCCGGAGCACTTACATTTGAAGACGGTCTGACACTTGTCTATAAGCGTGCAATGGCTATGCAGAAGGCTTGTGAGGCAGCTCCTTCTACAATGGCTGCAATCATAGCTCTTCCTGACGAGAAGATAGAGGAGATTTGTGCAGAAGTCAGCACAGCAGACAATGTGGTAGTGGCTGCAAACTACAACTGCCCTGGTCAGGTGGTTATCTCAGGAAATATTGAGGCTGTTAATTCGGCATGTGAAAAGCTGAAGGCTGCCGGTGCAAAACGCGCGCTTCCTTTGAAAGTGGGCGGTGCATTCCACTCTCCGCTCATGAAGCCGGCACAGGAGGAATTACAGGCTGCTATTGAGGCTACAACATTCCACACACCGAAGTGCCCTGTATATCAGAACGTGGATGCAAAGGCACACACTGCACCGGAAGAAATCAAGGAAAACCTTATTGCACAGCTGACAGCTCCTGTACGCTGGACAAACGAAGTAGTCAATATGATTGCTGACGGTGCGACAGACTTTACGGAGTGTGGTCCGGGAAAAGTTCTGCAGGGACTGGTTGCAAAGATTGCAAAAGGCAATGAGGCTGTGACTGCGCATAGCATAGAAGCATAAAGAAGTGTGGAGACATAGTGTTGGTGAGTTTTTTTGATTTTATGATATAATGAGTGACAGAATGAATAACAGATACGATGCCCGGTTTAGGCGCATTGCTCTGTTATTCATTTTGTTTTTTGCCTGTGGGCAATACTTTTTTGATGAGGCTTGAACTATAGAATGTACAACCCTCGTATGGCATGAAATGACGACAATGAAAGAAAAGATTGTAATATATCAAGTTTTTACGCGCCTTTTCGGCTCTAACAGTGTACATTGTGTACATAATGGTGACAAATTACAGAATGGATGTGGACGTATGGCGGACTTTACGTCCAATGCTCTTGAAGAGGTAAAGAAGCTGGGAGTTACCCATATATGGTACACCGGTGTGATAGAGCATGCAACTCAGACAGATTATTCATCGTATGGGATAAAGAAAGACCATCCGTCTGTAGTTAAAGGAAAAGCCGGAAGTCCTTATGCGATTAAGGACTATTATGACATAGACCCGGATTTGGCTACCAATGTTCCCGAGAGAATGAAGGAATTCAAGAATCTCGTGAATCGCACACACAGAGCCGGTCTTAAGATGATAATAGATTTTGTTCCTAACCATGTGGCACGTCAATATTATTCGGATGCCAAGCCTGAAGGTGTGACAGACTTGGGAGAGAAGGATGACAAGACTGTGAGCTTTAGTCCTTCCAATAATTTCTATTATATACCAAAGGCAAAGCTGGCACCTTCTTTTGACCTCAGAGATGCGGAAGGTAATAAATATGTGGAGATGCCGGCAAAGGCTACCGGTAACAACTGTTTTACGCAATGGCCTAAACCTAACGACTGGTATGAAACCGTAAAACTGAACTATGGTGTTGACTACATGGGGGACAACCAGACTCATTTCTCTCCAATACCTGATACATGGAACAAGATGCTTGATATTTTGAAGTTCTGGGCTGCAAAAGGCATTGATGGATTCCGCTGTGACATGGCGGAAATGGTTCCGTGTGAGTTCTGGGGGTGGGCAATACCTCAAGTAAAGGAAATCAACAACGAGCTTATCTTTATTGCGGAAGTGTATAATCCGCGTGAATACAGAAACTACATCCATAACGGTAAGTTTGATTACCTTTATGATAAAGTCGGACTGTATGATACGCTTCGCTCTGTCGTTGCCGGTACTTCATCCGCTACAAGCATCACAGGTTGCTGGCAGAGTGTGGATGACATTCATCATCACATGCTTAATTTCTTGGAGAATCATGACGAACAGCGTATTGCTTCGCCGTTCTTTGCCGGTTCTGCAGAGCGCGGAAAAGCAGCATTACTTGTTTCTGCGTTGATGCGTACCAATCCGATGATGATATATTTCGGACAGGAACTGGGAGAGAAAGGAATGTATTCGGAAGGATTCAGTGGACAGGACGGACGTACAACCATTTTCGACTATTGGACTATAGATGTGATACGTCGATGGAGAAACAACGGCAAGTTTAATTCTTCATTGCTCAGTAAAGAAGAAAAAGAACTAAAAGCATATTATACAAAAATATTATCTATATGCAATAAGGAGAAAGCTATCAGAGAAGGCGCATTCTTCGATATCATGTATGTAAACTATGGCAATAAGATGATGAATGAGCACCGTCAGTATGCTTTTCTTAGAAAAGAAGGACATGATTTGCTGCTTGTGGCTGTTAACTTTGATGATAGTCCGGCGCGTTCATGGATTAAGATTCCAGCTCATGCTTTCGACTGCCTTGATATACCGAGAGAAGAGAAAAGTTATACGGTTAAAGACCTTCTGACCGGAAAGAAAGAGGAAAAGAAGCTGATTCCTGATGGAACAATGTATATAGAACTTCCTGCCAACGGAGGAAAGGTGTTGAAGTTCAAAATCTGATTCCGGCATATTGGGATGTGATTCGTCATGTCTTGTTTATCTCATGACGGACAAATCAAAAAAGCAGGAGATATGGCAAATGTCGTATCTCCTGCTTTTTGTGTACGCTCGATTTTGAAACCTTGAAGAAACTCGGCTTTTCATACGAGAGTTTCACAGAATGAAGCAGTCCCTTTTATTTTCAATAAGTATGAACCGTCCTGTTCCTTTCGACGCTTACGTCATTGCATTTCTCAAAACGTATGTAGTCGGAAAATTCTCTGTCTGAAGGTGTTTCCACCACATTTCCTGTGACAAAGATATTGTCTGACAACCGTGCCTCTATGATATTGCCGGATTTGATTTTGAATCGGTTCGAGTCTATGGTGATGTTTCTGTGTACACCACCTTCATATCTGTTGTTTTCCGGAGCTATGGCAATGACTGGAGAACCGCCCTCGATGAACCTGTTGTATCGTATGGTTACATCGCGTACCGGGCCTGACTCATACCAGCTGCGCGCATCGTCAGATATGAGTATGGCAGGCATTGGCAGACGGTAAAATATATTGTTCTCGATGCAAACCTTTCCTCGGGTGGTAACCAAGACCCCTCTTGTGGGCAGACGCGAGAAATAGTTGTTTCTGATTACTACATCCGGTGTCCATGTCACATTCTCAACCACAATGTCATCCTTGTTCTTCATGTTTGCGCTGATGTCCTTGTCAAGAGTCAGTATTATTTCGTAATCATCGATATGTTCAGTTTGCTTGACAGTTGCTTTTTCTACACACAACAGAGTATGGATGTCTGTCAGTTCTATTTTGTCGCCTTTCGAGAAAGCTGCAAATCCATAGGACTGTCCGTGCATGAATCGTACCCTTATCCGGTTCTTGTCCAATAACTCTGTTACTTTCAAATGAGTGCCGTGTATGTTGATGGCATCATCGTGAGCACCTTCAAAATAAGAATCTTCAATATTTATTCTGCCTTTGCATCCCGACATTTGCACAAAATCCGCAAATCCGGCACACGTGCGCCCGCTTCCCGGTTCGGGAGCGCACCATAGACGGCGGTATGTCAGATTCTCTGAATATTGTCCCACAATGCCGAAGTTCCCTAAAAAATATATTTGCAAATCTTCAAGCAGCACATTCTTGCTCCTCTGTATGAGTCCGCACACTTCGTTGCGTATCGTGTGTCTCATCTGATATACCTCGCCTGTATGGAAAGGGTGTTCTTTCTCATAATGAAACCGGACAATACCGGCTTCCGTTTCCTCTGCTTTGCATATTCCGCTCATAGGCGATTCACAACGGTTGGTGATGTTTGTTTCCTGATAGAACACCTGTGCCAGTCCTCCGCTGAATTGCCATCCCTTTCCAATCCACCGGAAAACTCCGTCGTTTATCTCATAGTGTGAAGAAGGGTGGACTCTGCTTGTAATATAATCTTTGCCGGTCTCTATGACAGTCATTTCCGGTACAGACGGGTCTGCAGAGGTGAGTGTAAAGTTTCTCATGACGATGTTCTCGCAACTGTCTAACACAAAAGTGGTCATTTCGCCATGTGTGATGAGCCTTGCGCCGTTTCCGTCTATGGTGACGTTCTTCATCTTTTTCAGCCATAGCTCGATGTGTTTTTGTCCGGTCCGGATTTTCTTCCGCCGATGTAGTGTTTGACACGTGATACAGTTGACATGAGGCGGATGTACTATATAAATTGTAGTTGCCGTTTTCCAGTTTGATTGTCACCTTTTCCCCTTTCTTCCGTGCTGCATCTTCTATTGCCTGTTGCAGCACAGAAGTTGCATCCCCGTCCGTTGCTGCCACATTTATGACGATTTCCTTCTCTGCATAGAGCAGGGAACCGTGGATAAGAAACAAAGATGTGAAGATAGCGTTTCTGATATTTTTCATGTTTGATTTTTTATGATGAAGTTGTTTCTACTAATTGATGAAAGTTAAATATGATGTAAAAAAATTAAAATA
>JAGASY010000006.1 GCA_017621515.1 Bacteroidaceae bacterium | reverse complement strand
TCACATTTGTTTATTTTCAGCGAAGAGTTTTTGAAAAAACACCACTAAGTTCTTAAATTTTCAGCGCGCTGTTTTTTTCTTCGCAGCGCACTGTAATTTTATTTTCAGCGCACTGAAAATTCTTTCACTGTGCGCTGAAAAAATAAAAACAGCGCGCTGAAAAGAAAATTGCAGTGGGGAATGGAGAAAAAGACAATTTGCTTCGGCTGAAATGTTAAGAAGTATATAATTCTCTGCTTTGAAAGTGTGTCTGAACAAGAACTTGGAAGTGAGTGTTTTTTTTGGTGGCATTTGAGAGGAAAACCGGCAGAATTATATGTAAAATATTAATAATCAGCAGATTATCAGGATACTCAGAATTATTGAAAAATTGCCTCCGGCACGTTTTTTTGAGCGTTTTTCGTAAAATTATATCTTACTGATTATCAATATGTTGCATTCATCACAAAAATTTAGTCTCTTTGCCATCGGCAAAAAGCCGCTCCAAATGTTAAATTTTTATTTCGGGCGAAAATATCATTTTGTCATTTCAGAAGGTGGCATTTTAGCGTGTTTTCTTGTCATTTAAGTGGATGTACTCACAGACTCCTCCGTCGCTACCGCGCCACCTCCCCTAAGTTAGGGGCAATTGCGAAATAGGAGCAATTGGGGAGCTTGTGACAGAGGAGTCTGTTGAATAACACACCTACTCAACACATACAGGAGTCTGCTGAATACAACCACAAACACACCTACTTAACACACGGAGTAGCCTGTCGAAGCCCCCATTAAAAAACGAAAAATCTGTTAAATACATCCGCATAAAACAGAAGTAACCTGCTGGATTAAATAAAAAGAGATGTGTGTCAAATTAATCCATATCACTCATCAAAACAAAAATCATCTTTTTCCTATAAAGAAAATGGAATATTCTTGCTCATTCAGAATAAAATCTATAAATTTGCCACTGATAAATACAAAAACTCCGCCATATTTGTGACATACAAATAATGTCATGGTGCAGTTACAAAGATTTTTTCATAGTTAAGGTTTAGGTTAATAAAAAAGTGAGGCAGCGATTCGTGATGAACCGCTGTCTCTTTTCTTATCAAAGCTACTCCTGTTTTGAAGCGGGTGTATTTGCGGGTGTGTTCGACAGACTCCTCATGTGTTAAGTAGGAGTCTGTCGAATACATCCACTTAAAAGTGAAAAAAAACTGTTAAGTACACCTGCATAAATAACAGGAAGAGTACTTGCAAAATAACAGGAGTACAGCCTGCCTTAAACTTACAGACTTTAAACTTGTCAAACAGAAAATACTTAGAAATATGACAGTGATTTACCCTTCGCCGATATTCGGTCCTGTACACAGTCGCCGACTCGGTGTTTCATTAGGCATAAACTTATTGCCGGAAGACGGCAAATGCTGTTCTTTCGACTGCCTCTATTGTGAATGCGGTTTCAACAAGGAGCACGTGCCTCATGCCAAGATGCCCTCTCGCGAGGCTGTCCGCGATGCCCTCGAATCGCGCCTTTCGGACATGAAGCGGAACGGACCGACACCCGATGTGCTTACTTTTGCCGGCAACGGAGAACCGACCATGCACCCACATTTTCCGGAGATTATAGAGGACACGATTGCATTGCGCAACCGATACTTCCCGGATGCCAAAGTGAGCGTATTGTCGAATGCCACCCGGATTACTCAGCCGGCAGTCTTTGAGGCACTGAAAAAGGTAGATAACAACATATTGAAGCTCGACACGGTATCGACACCTTATATTAATAAGGTTGACAGACCTAACGGCAGCTACGATGTAGATGCGCTGATAGAACAGATGAAGCGATTCAATGGGCACTGCATCATACAGACAATGTTCATGGGAGGCGAACATGAAGGCGAGTCTGTCTCCAATGTCAGTGACGATTTTGCCACTCCGTGGATGGATGCCATCAAATATATAGCCCCTGCAGAAGTCATGATTTATACCATCGACCGTGAAACTCCCGCCAAAGGGCTTCGCAAGGCTTCGCACGAAGAACTTGACAGAATTGCAGAAAAGCTCAGAGTAGAAGGAATAAAATGTCAGGTATCGTACTGAGAATATCGCTAATCCGGATGTATTCACAGACTCTTCAGCCGAGTGCATTCATATAATTCTAAAAAACAACTTCTAAAAAAGCAAAAGACATGTTGCTACCTTATTATAACGAGAGTCTCATAGAAGCCGGCTGCGATGAGGCCGGCAGAGGCTGTCTTGCCGGCAGTGTATATGCAGCCGCTGTCATTCTCCCCAAAGACTACCGCAATGACAAGCTGAACGACTCGAAACAGCTGACCGCCAAAATGCGCTATGCGCTGCGGGAGGAGATTGAAAGGGATGCCATTGCATGGGCTATAGGTATTGCCACTCCGAAGGAGATAGACGAAATGAATATTCTGAAAGCAAGCATCACAGCCATGCACCGTGCCATTGATGCGCTTGCTGTCCGTCCGGAGGCATTGATTATAGACGGAAACAGATTTCATCCCTATCATGACGTTCCACACACAACGATTGTGAAAGGCGACGGAAAGTATTTGTCCATTGCTGCTGCTTCCATTCTTGCAAAGACGTGGAGGGACGACTATATGGCGAAGCTGCACAAGGAATATCCGTTCTACGGATGGGATCACAATGCCGGCTATCCGACCAAAGAACACCGCAAGGGTATTGAAGAACATGGTACAACACCGTATCACCGTATGACGTTCAGAATGTTCTGATATATTGGGTGTATTCGACAGACTCATTCGCCGCTTTCTTCCGCTTCAAGGAAACCACTCATGCCTCACATTCTTACGGCAATCTGCATTCTTCTCGTTTCTTTGTCGTATCTTTGCACCCAAAATTTGCCATTTATGATAACAGCAGAACAACTGAAAGATGTCAAGGAGCGCACAGACGCTCTCTACCGTTACCTCGGTATAGAACAGAAACTTATAGAGGTGGAGGAAGAACAACTGAGAACTCAGGCACCGGGATTCTGGGACGATGCGAAGGCTGCAGAGGCACAGATGAAGAAGGTGAAAGACATACAGAAATGGATTGACGGCTACAAGGAGGTGAAGTCGGCAACGGACGAACTTGAACTGGCCTTTGAGTTTTACAAGGACGAAATGGTTACGGAAGAGGAGGTAGATAACGATTACTCTGCTGCCATAGAACTCATCGAGAAGCTGGAGCTGAGGAACATGCTGCGCAACGAGGCCGACGGAATGGACTGTGTGCTGAAAATCAACTCCGGTGCAGGAGGTACGGAAAGTCAGGACTGGGCTTCGATGCTTATGCGAATGTACCAGCGTTGGGCCGAGGCACACAAGTATAAGGTCAACATCAGCAACTATCAGGATGGCGATGAAGCCGGCATCAAGACCGTGACAATGGAGATTGAAGGCGATCAGGCATACGGCTTCCTTAAGGGAGAGAACGGTGTTCACCGTCTTGTGCGCGTGTCTCCGTACAATGCGCAGGGAAAACGAATGACCTCATTCGCCTCTGTGTTCGTCACTCCGCTTGTTGACGACTCCATCGAGGTGGTCATCGACAAGAGCAAGATTTCGTGGGACTTGTTCCGCTCGGGCGGTGCAGGAGGACAGAATGTCAATAAGGTGGAGACAGGTGTACGTCTGCGATACCAGTATGTGGACCCTGACACCGGTGAGGAGGAAGAAATCTTGATTGAAAATACGGAAACACGTAAGCAGCTGGAGAACCGTGAGAACGCACTCCGTCTGCTCCGCTCACAGCTCTACGACCGCGCACTGAAGAAGCGTATGGCTGAACAGCAGAAGGTGGAAGCCGGAAAGAAGAAGATAGAGTGGGGTTCGCAGATAAGAAGTTACGTGTTTGACGACCGCCGTGTGAAAGATCATCGCACAAATTACCAGACTTCGGACGTGGGCGGTGTGATGGACGGAAAGCTGGACGACTTCATCAAGGCTTATCTGATGGAGTTCGCTGCCGAAAGTAATGAATAGAATGTTTTTTATAGGATGAATAAACGGGTAAATAATGGCTCTCCGACTGACGGACGGATGCTTGTTTACTCGTTTATTTGTCTGCTTACCGGTCAAATCAGATGAGTACGGAAATAGAACGGAAATTCCTTGTCACCGGAGAATATAAAGACAAGGCATACGCGCATAGCCATATAGAGCAGGGCTACTTCGACTGTGCAAGCGGAAGAACGGTGCGGATACGGATACGCGACGACAAAGGGTATCTGACCATAAAAGGCCCTTCGGACAAGGCGGGACTGTCCCGCTACGAGTTTGAGACGGAGATATCTATCTCCGATGCCAAAGAGATGTTGAAACTTTGTATGCCGGGACGCATCGACAAGAACCGCTGGCTTGTCAAGAGCGGCAACCATACAGTGGAGGTGGATGAGTTTTTCGGTGAGAACGAAGGGCTTGTCATGGCGGAAATAGAGCTTTCAAGCGAGAATGAGGCATACATCAAGCCTGACTTCCTCGGAAAGGAGGTGACAGGAGACCGCCGCTATTATAATGCACATCTTATGCGCCGTCCTTATTCTTTGTGGAAGAATGAGACGAAATGATAATCTAATTGTTTTTTAGTTATTTGTGATAGTAAGTGTGTTTGACAGACTCCTCATGGCTTTTAGCGGATGTCTTCGACAGACTTACTATCACAAACAATTAAAAGCCTTCAGAAGAATCGGAGTTTACGCACTACACAAACTCCAAGTATGAATCCCAGACAGGCCCCGATGGCATCGGCATAAAAATCCAGCATGTCTCCGCTACGACAGGTCGTGCAATATGCCTGCACTAATTCAAGTAATCCGCCAAGCACTGTGGGATAAATCAACGTAAGAGCAACGACACGTACATTCACGCGACGTTGCTTTTTTTTGCGGCAGTAGTCGAACCACAGCACCAATGACAATCCGCCGTACATCACAAAGTGTACCCATTTGTCCCATAAAGGAACTTCATACAGTTCGGGAACCTCCGGAACTGGTATGACAGAAAGGACAATAATCGCCAAAGAAGTCAGACAAGACAGAAAATAATGTTTAATTAGTTGCATAAAAAGGTATTTGTTGAAAAACCGTAACAAAAGTACGGAGATTTTTGTATTTTTGCGAAGTGTTTTTGTTATTTTAATATCAAATTGAATTTTGTGTCATGAAAATCGGCGAAAGAGAAAACTTTGGAAGCAAGTTGGGAGTGGTTCTTGCGGCAGCAGGGTCGGCTGTAGGATTGGGCAACATCTGGCGATTCCCGATTGAGACGGGACAGAACGGCGGTGCGGCATTCATACTGCTATATATAATATGTATCATCGTGCTGGGAATGCCTATCATGCTGAGTGAATTTCTCATCGGACGTCATACCCATGCCAATACAGCCGGTGCATACCGTATGCTGGCTCCGCGCACCCAATGGAAGTGGGTCGGAAGGCTCGGAGTGTTCACCGGATTCATGATTCTGAGCTACTATTCTGTGGTGGCGGGATGGACAGCGGAATATGCTGTGCTTGCTGCGTCGAATGCTTTCGAGGGGAAAACCATAGAAGACTTTCCTCGAATATTCGGTGAGTTTGCAAGCAATCCTTGGAAACCCGTGCTGTGGCTAATCGCATTTCTGGTGTTGACCCACGTGGTGATAGTAAGAGGAGTGAACAGCGGCATAGAGAAGTTCTCAAAGATTCTGATGCCTCTCCTTTTCATTATTGTCGTCATTCTTGTAATATGCTCTGTCACACTTCCGGGAGCATCGAAAGGAGTGGAGTTCCTCATAAAGCCGGACTTCAGCAAGATTGACAGTTCCGTGGTGCTCAGTGCAATGGGACAAGCTTTCTTCTCGCTGAGCCTCGGCATGGGATGTCTCTGCACATACGCTTCTTACTTTGGGAAAGACACCAATTTGGCGAAGACGGTGCTGAATGTCTGTGTGATAGATACCTTCGTGGCACTCATGGCAGGCTTTATCATCTTTCCGGCATCTTTCAGTGCAGGTTACGCATTGGGTCCGGAAGATATCGGGCCGTCGCTCATTTTCATTACATTGCCTAATGTGTTCCAGCAGGCTTTTGCCGGTGCTCCGGTTCTTGCATACATCTTTTCCGTCATGTTCTATATCTTGCTCGTAGTGGCAGCTCTCACATCTACCATATCCATGCACGAAGTTGCCACCATATATTTGTCTGAAGAGTTCAGCATGTCAAGACGCAAGGCTGCCACCATTATCACATCGTGCTGTATTGTTCTCGGAATCTTCTGTTCGTTGTCATTCGGTGTGCTCAACGGTTTCAGAATGTGGGACATGACCATATTCGATTTGTTCGACTTCGCATCGTCCAACATACTGCTCCCTGTGGGTGGAATGTTCATCTCACTCTTTGCGGGATGGCATCTTGACAAGCAACTGTTCCGCGACGAGATAACCAACGGCGGCATCATCCGTGCGCCTTACTTCAGAGTGCTGTTGTTCATTCTGAAATATGTGGCACCTCTTGCAATTTGCTGTGTCATACTCAATCAGTTCGGTGTCCTGTTCTGATTTGTACGCAATCTGAAGATTTAAACTGCCGACATGCCTCACGATTTCTTCTATTTCCCGAAGTCCGACCGCAGGGTCATCATCATCCTTGCTGTGGTAGCGGTATGTAGCATTGCCGCTCTCTTTATTATCGACTTTCAGAAGCCATCGGAAAAGGAAGAGATATGCTCTGAAAAAGAAATGCAGCATTCCGGCGAGGAGAAAATTTCCGGTCATGGCAAAATGGAAACGGTCTGCCTCCATCGTTTTGACCCCAACACGGTAGATTCGCTCACCCTTGTCGGCTTCGGACTGCGCTCCGGACAGGTCAAGGCTCTGTTGAACTACAGAAGAGCGGGCGGGAAGTTCCGGACTCCGGAGTCCATATCCAAGTTATACGGTTGGAGCAACGAAGATGTAGAACGTCTGTTGCCGTATGTGTATATCGGTGAAGAGTTTAAAGTGAATTATAAGACTGGAAAACGCACGGCGGCTAACCGTGTGGCAGAGAATGAGGAGAAAGATACGGCGACTGTGCATCGCCGATACACTTCCGACAAGTTTCAGACACTCACGAAAATCGATCCCAACACAGCGGATTCCGCCACTCTCAGGCGCATCCCGGGAATCGGCACCTATATATCGAGAAGTATTATCCGCTATCGGGAGCGGCTTGGCGGATTCTACAGTGTGGAGCAGTTGTGCGAAATCAAGATTTTCTCGCCGGAACTGCTTGAATGGTTTGAAATAAGTAGCCCGGATATAAATACATTCAACATCAACGAAGCAAGTTTCCAGAAACTAAATTCTCACCCGTATATCTCCTACGAGCAGACTCGCGAACTCTTAAAGTACATCCGGCTGTACGGAAAGATTAAGGACAGGGAGCAGTTGGGCGCAACCCATATATTCACAGAAGAGGAAATGGAGAAGCTTCTTCCGTACATCACTTTCTGACAGAAATTTTCTGAAACCGGGCATTCTGATAAGAATACTTGACAACTCTGATAAAAAAACTTTATAATGGATAACATCAAAGCTATATTTTTCGACATTGACGGTACGCTGGTCTCATTCAAGACTCATGCCATTCCGCAATCTGCAATTCAGGCTGTACATGCCGCACGCAAGAAGGGAGTGAAGATATTCATCGCCACAGGCAGACCACTGCCTTTCATCGACAACCTCGGTTCTTTGGAATATGACGGCATAATCTCCGTGAACGGTGCGATGTGCGCCACTGCCGACGGAGAAACGATATACCGTTCTTCCGTCTGCCGTACGGACCTCGAAAGACTGATAGAGTATTATCGGGAAACTCCGTTCCCCATTGCTTTTGCCTCTGACGAAGAAGTGTTTCTCACAGACCAAAACGCCCAAACCGAAGAAATATTCAGTTTGCTGAAAGTCAGACCGACAAAAATAGCTCCCATAGAGCATTGCCTTGACATGCCAGTGATGCAGATAATCGCTTTCTTTCCTGAAAACCGGGAATCTTACCTCATGTCTGATGTGTTGAAAGGATGCAGTGCGCACAGATGGCACCCTTATTTTGCCGATGTCATATCGAAGGGAAACAGCAAAAGCCACGGCATAGACATTATGCTTCATCACTATGGCATTCCTCTTTCCGAGTCAATGGCATTTGGCGATGGCGGGAATGACATTTCCATGTTAAGCCATGTGGCATACGGGGTGGCTATGGGGAATGCCAACGACGAGGTGAAGGCGGCAGCACGGTATGTCACAGCGTCTGTCGATGAGGACGGAATTGCCGCCACACTTAAGACTTTCCTTAATTTATAGAGCCATAACGTCGGCCACTCTTGTCTGTTTCAAAACTTTGCCGTATTTTTGACGGACAATATGAACTAATAGGGCTTATGAACAAGATTGTATTACTTTTTTTCATTTTGTTTGCCGTACAGTTTTCGGCAAAAGCACAATTTTTCGACTTCGGCTTTGGCGGCAATCCGTTTTCACAGCGAATCGAGCCGCGCGATAAAGAACCGTTTACGGCTCCTCAGTTCAAGGGTGGTGATGATGCGCTGAATCGTTACATTGAAAAGAATTTCAAGAATCCGTCACCCAGCACCGAAGTCTATGGCAAGGTGGTCGTCGCATGTATCATCAATGAGAAAGGAAAAGTCATAGACACACAGATTATACGGCATGTGGATACGGCTGTTGATGAAGAAGCACTCCGTGTGGCAAAAAAGCTGCGCTTCAAGCCTGGAAAGCAAGGAAAGAAGAAGGTCAAAAGCCGCTACGATGTGATTTTTCCTATAAAACACGGTCGTCTTTCCTTCTCAACACTCGAAACAATAGAGGTGTAAAAGACTTCTCATGCTTGTTGTCTAATGTTTTAAGCGGGTATATGCACATAGTCAAGTGTACATATACCCGCTTAAATCCAATCAGACAACAAATAACTTTCCGATATTAAAACTCCAATTTCAGAATATCAGCGTTTCCCATCGCTCTTATGTCCTCAATGTCAAGCCCTCCAGCTACAGCTCTCAGACAACGGCAGAAAAAGCCGTGGCTGATAACAAGAACCGTCTTTCCGGGGTAGGTCTTCATAATGTAGTCGATGAAGATTCGGGCACGGGCTTTCATGGCTTTCACGCTTTCCACATCTTTCGGAAGGACAATCTTCTTTCCTTTCTCTACTACCGTCCCCGTGAGCGAACCCCAATCCCGTTCCCTCAAAAGTTTGGTGAATACAATGTTACGGCAGATACGGCGATTGACAATCTCCGCTGTATCTGCGCACCGTTGCAAATCGCTTGCGACAATCACATCGATGTGCATCTCCTGCAATTTCTCTCCGGCAATCTCCGCCTGCTCAACCCCTTTCTGTGTCAGTCTGCCCGGAAGATGCCCTTGAAGAATATGCGCCATGTTCTCTTCCGTCTCGCCGTGGCGCATCAAATAAATGGTCGTACTCATTCTCCGCTTGATATAAATCCTTGCAATTAAAGGCGCAAAGTTATTATTTTAATCATCATTTTTGTACTTTTGTCCCATAATAAAAAAACACAAGACATGAACATCAAAGAAATTAAAGATGAATTTATCAGTCTGCTGAAATCCACAGCGCGCGAAGGCATAGACTATGTGATAGAAGACCTTGAGAAACTCGGCTTTTTTGAAGCTCCGGCATCGAGCAAGCATCATCTCGACTGCGAAGGCGGACTTGCAGCCCATTCGCTCAACGTGTGCAAAGCGGGGCTGATGCTCCGTGAGCAGATGATTGCTATGAAGCCGGAAATGAAGGACTACATGCCCAAGAACAGTGTCATCATCGCATCGTTGCTGCACGATGTATGCAAGGCTGACATTTACAAGAAGGCGGTCAAGAAGCGGAAGAACTCTTATGGCAACTGGGAAGATTATGACGGATATGATGTCGATTATTCAAACTTTCCTATGGGGCATGGCGAAAAATCCGTAATTGTGCTTCTTCTCAGCGGACTTGAAATGACCGATGACGAGATGCTGGCGATACGCTGGCACATGACAGCATGGGACTTGCCGTTCCAAAGCGCAGAACTGAAGAACTGTCTCAACACGGCACGCAACAAAAGTCCGCTGTGCTCATTGATACAGTCGGCAGACACCATTGCCGCCAACATTCTGGAATGGAAAAAGGAAGAGGAATAAATTTATTTTTAGGCAAGAGCCAACACACATTCTAAAATCACATGATTATGAGAAAAATACTCGTTGCCGCCATGTTTTCGGCGGCATTCTCGCTTTGCAGAGCGCAGGATATAAAATTGCTACAGCCTGATACTCAGGGAGGAAAAACGCTCATGAAGGCTTTCTGGGATAGAAAATCGGACCGGGAATATTCGGAAAAAACACTGACAGACAAAGACCTGTCCAATCTCGTCTGGGCAGCGACAGGAATAAACCGGAAGGACAGCGGCAAACGCACCAACCCTACCGCCATGAACTTGCAGGAGATTATGCTTTACGTATTCAACGACAAGGCGGTTTATCTCTATGATGCCAAGAAGCATACACTTGTCAAAAAAGCAGATGGTGACCATCGAAATCTGATTGCAGGCAGACAAGATTTTGCATCAAAGGCTCCGGTAAGCCTCCTGATGGTGGTGGACATGTCGAAATACATGGACGACGACGAACATGCACGGCTCATGGGTGCTGTAGATGCAGGTATTGTAAGCCAGAACATCAACCTGTATTGTGCTGCCAACAACCTTTGCACTGTGCCTCGTGGAACAATGGACCAGAACGGCATACGCAAGCTTCTCGGTCTGACAGAGTTACAGATTCCTCTCATAAACAATCCGGTTGGGTATCCGAAATAGTCTCGGACAAACGTGAATGAGCCGTTTGTTCAGCACATTTTTATTCTTGTGGGTGTCTGTTGAAGACACCCACAAATACATCATTTAATACACGGGTGAGGGCAACCACTAAAAATGGCAAAAACCGATTTTTTCAATTTGACAAAATGATATTTTCGGTCAAAATGAAAATTTAACACTTGAACCGATTTTTTGTTGATGACGAAGAGAAGAAATTTTTAGTGTAAAGATAACGAGCTGATAATCAATAAAATAAAAATTTATTCAAAATGCTCAAAAAAACGTGTCGGCTGCAATTTTTTGAGCATTTTGGATATTCTAATAATTTGCTGATTACTAATATATTACGGTTAAACATGCCGTTTTTATCCTCTAAAAATCTCAAAAACTCACTCACTTTTAAGTTTCTGTTCGGACACACTTTTCAAGCAGACAATTATATATTTCTTAACATTTCAACCGAAACAAACTGCTTTTTTCTCCGCTTCCCACTGTTTTTTTATTTTCAGCGCGCTGTCGTCACATTTTCAGCGCACAGAAAATAAAAAAGCAGCGCACTGTGGCAAAAAAAACAGTGCGCTGAAAATATGACGGCAGTGCGCTGAAAAATTGAAAACTTAGTA
>JAGASY010000076.1 GCA_017621515.1 Bacteroidaceae bacterium | reverse complement strand
GCTGCTGTTCCAGAATTTCCAAAGATCTATGCCCCGGAAGGACTCCCGCGGAAGCACCGCGGGGCTTCCGTTCCGAAAGCGAGTGCAAAGGTACAGCTTTCAGCCGGAACTCCAACACATCAGGGATTTTTTATGAGGATTTTATGACGGTTTCAGGGATTTTAAGGAAACAAAGGACACAACGGATAGACAGAAGAGCAAAACACACAGAAAAAAGGAGGAGGAAAGGGGAAAGGGGGAAGCACCGCCAGCCGGCATACGGAGGGGATTCAGACATATCCATATATAATAACAGCCCGGCATGTATTGAACCTTCCGGCAGCAGCATGCCACAGCCCTTCCTATGCACCCTACATTTGCGGAACACTGCTTCCACACCAGGATGTCGCCCCTGACCATTCTCCTCCCCACGTGTCACTGAACCATCCCTGCCGGCAGCTGTCCAGCGAAAATGTCCATAGATTTTCAGGCGCTTATAAGAGGCTTAGTACGTGGAAAAGCCAGAAATGCAGCTTTTCCACGGATTCAAGCAGATGTCAGGGCCTGCAAAGCGTGGATTGTTCCGGTTTCGCAAGTGTTGATTCCCTGTGACAGAAGAGGAGCCGGGGGCATCTTACAAGACAGACTGCCGCTTCCGGCATTGGGGTCTGAAGCGGGACGTTTGCCTGTACCGACGAAAACACACCATACTCTATATGAACAAACAATGCCCTGAAAATATATTGTCTGTGCATAGAGGAATGGAAAACAGTGCGCTGAAAACTCAAATCAGCACTGTTGATTACAAAAACAGCACTGTTGATTTTGCAAACAGCACTGCTGATTATAAAAACAACACAGCTGATTTGAGTTTTCAGCGTACTGTCTTCCATTCCTCTATGTGCAGATCTTTTCATCTTGCAGGCAAGTGCAGAATAAGTAATATTGCCTGTCCCCATATTATTTCTCATCTGCCATTTCCTTTTTAAACTGGCGCACGCTCTTGCCGCCTGCGAAACGGTATCGCAGATGTAGCACGAGATTGTTGGTCTGACGGTTATAGTTGTTGTCGTAGCTGTGGGCAAACATAGCCGGAGAGTCTATGTAGGTATGCTTCGTACAGTTTGTAAAGTGGAACATGGTACGCAGGTTGAGGGTCACCTCGAGTCGGTCTTTAAAGAACGTGCGCATGACATATACTTGTGGATACTCAAAGTTCCATTTCGCATGGCTTTGTGGAGATACGCTGAAGCAGCGCTCGTATCTATAGGCAGCGAAGAAGGTCATCTTCTGCTTGGGCCAATAGTAACTCAACGATGTGCTTGCCATCAGTCCCCAACCCCTATTTGTGTAGCCATGCCACGAGGATTTGCCTATGGTGTATTTCACATCAGCCTTATAGAGGAAGTTTTTAAGGAACCGCTTGGTGAACGACGAGCTTGCCCACCATTCCCTGTAGTTTGTGTTCTGCCAGGCATTCACCACATAGAAACCGTGTTCCCCCGAAGGAAGCGTGCCTTCTGCCGTATTGACAATATAAGTGAACGTGTTTGGAGAGAACGAGAAGCCGGTCTGCACGTTGAAACAGTTCCATGCGTCGAACCAGAAACGGAAGTTGTGTGTGACGTTCGATTTCAGCAGCGGATTGCCGCTGTTCATGGTCAGAGAGTCTGTAAAGTAAGCATAATCGCTTGACATCTCTTGATTGGGATAAGCCACATTGCAGTCATAATTGAAGCGCATCCAGTTGGTATTCGATAGTCGGATGAAAAGCATCATGTTGCCGCCGAATGGGAGACTGTTGTCTGTCAGCAATCCGCTTTTGCTGTGAACATGCTCTATCCATGCCGTTGCCGAGAGGATGACCTTGGGAGTGAACGAATAAGAAGATGTTGCCCACAGACGGTTGCGCAGGTAGCTGTTGCTGTTGAGCTCGGCATCTGTATTGCGGTCTCGACGCACATAGCTCTTCCATGTTCCCACATAACCCGCACCTAAATAAAGTTTTTCGTTGCTTCCAATACGTGTCCATCCGTCAAGCCCGTAACTCAGATAATGCATCCTGTCGTGGAAATAGCTGCTTGTGGAGAAGCCAGTTGTCTCTTCCATCTGACTGTAGTTTTTCGTCGGCATGTGACGATAGTAGGCATTGGCAGAGTATTTCACCTTGCCACTGTTGTCGTTGAAGTACAATCCGAAGGCATGCTCGTTGCTTTGCGTGTAGGAACTGGAACTCTCCCCCAACGTCACATTGTCACGCACGTCATCGTAGCTGCGCAGAATAGTCATGGTGTCGCTGTTTTTAGTCCACTCTCCGTTGTATCTGTAGCTGAACGACAGCGACCGGTATTTGTCGAACTTATAGTCACCACTGACAACAATCCGGGCGCGTGGTTCTTCAAAACTGTTGGTTTGGCTTCCGTCAGGGTTCTCTATCACCGTGTTGTGCTGTCCAATTTGCTTGTAATACTGCTCAAACCATGAGGTATATTTGCCCTTGCTTGTATAGAAATGACCAAGGACAGAGAAAGTGAACTTGTTTTTGGTGTAGCCAAAGTTGACATCATTGTTGAAAAAAGGATTATCGTGATACTTATTCAGGAATAAACCTGTGTTGTGATATACATACCCCTCGTATCCCTCGTAGTCATTCTTAGTATGGAGGTTGATCAGCACTTCGTAGCCGTCGTATTTTCCCGTAGGGTTGTTCACAATCTCTATATAGTTGAACCTGAGGTGTTGCATGCTCAGTGTTGACAGGTCTTTCTCAACGCTATCGACCAACAGCACGATTTTGGAAGAGTTGTTATAAGTTAGCGTATTGAATGCCCTGTCGAAGTAGAAGTTAGGCTCGTTACCCAGCATCTCCCCGACGGATCGTGTTCCCCGCCGCATATCACGTGTGATGAAGATTTTGGTCCTGTCACCTTTCTGGATAACATTGGAAGCCTTCACCTCCACCTCGCCAAGGCTGACGGTCTTAATCGTATCACTGTCGCTCCGCACCGTCAGAGGCACGGTTGCCAACATGGGAGCAAACGATGCAAAAAACATCATCACAGCCAATAATTTTACTTTCATGTTCATGATTTATACCCTTCTTTTACATTCATCTTTCATTAAGCCCTTGTAAACATCCAACATTATTCGGTGTTTTATAATATACCGACCTTATTTTACAATTATAATCCCAGTTGATATTACCTTCTGCCCATAAGCGCGGGAGATTTCCACCTTCCGATTTAATCAAACATAAAGTCCCATCATCCTTTAATGCAGCTCCAAAACAGACCACCTCATCTTTTTTATTAACAAAAGCGAGTCCTGTTTCTTCATATTCCCAGAACACATCATTAGAAGCCACACATACATCATATTTCCTCATATACTCTTGAAACAAATCGTAAAAACGCTTGTAATCTTCTTGTGTACAATTCGGAACAACGTATTTGACAGCTTTAACCTGCCGATTCATATACATCTTATCCCATGTAACAAAGAAACGTCCATTATTGTTACTTTCATACGTCACATTTATATCTTGCACATTGTCTCGATGAATATACATATTATATAGCTCTTCTATCCCTTTATAAATCTCATCTTCATATCTGATACCGGAAGGTAGTGTATTTTCATCACCAAAAATATTTGCCACATAATTAAATCCCAGTTTTTTGTCTCCGACCTCAAACAATACATAATCAATCTGCCCCGGATTATCGGAATATACGCTCATCACATACTTCGTCAGTTGAATACCCACTGTGTCTATCGTCTCCACATATTTATGAAGTGCACGAATTTTGTCAAGTTGCGCGAACATACTTTTAAAAGTATCTTCATATTGCACTTTATCTTCGGCATCTTTAAAATAATAATTAAGATTATATGTGGTCATACCTCGATTTTGCCTAACAAGGTATCTTTTAGGAAACATAGAATCCAAATCTTGAAACAGTCCGACAAGTATAGGATTTTCCTTGTGCAATTTCTGCCCGTACACACACACTACCGCAAAAGCGCAAATCACACATGCAACAATTTTCCGATTCAAATTATTCATAGCAGTTATCATTTAGTTTTTATATAATTCCAGTTTCTTCATTGAAAGTTCACATTCTCTGAACTTTTCATTCATCATTTGTACACAGCTCGCCTCCGGTTCTAAAGCCTGTTGATTCTCAGAGAGTATAACAGACTCATCGGTTTCTGCAACATTCATGTACCTCTTCTCATCCTGCTTTTTCCGTGTATCATTCATATTTCGATACACAATTTTTTCTACCATTACCGTGACAGTATCTCTTTGTGTCCTCACCACCTCCACTAATTTTTCTTTTTCCACCTCCTTTATTTCAGCAGGTTTATCACTTTTGATAAAATACCCTCCAACAAAAAGGATAACAGAGGCAGCAACAACTCCAATAAACTTGAAAAGAGGAAAAATCCCAACACGTTTATCCTTCTTAGAAGATACATCTTCTATCATTTCAAGCCCATTCTCAACAGCAAAAGCCTTCAATTCTTCATCCGACGGAACTTCTTGAGGAGACGACAATATCTCAAACATTTCTTTATAAGGAAGAAACTCTTCCGGTATATCCTCTGATACCAGATATTTCTGAATCATTTTCTGTTCATCAACAGTTGTCTCCCCATTAAGATAACGTTCAAAGAGTACATTCATATCATGTATATCATATTCCATATCTCTATCTTTTTTTTAATTTCTCTATCAATTTATGCCTTGCTTTAGAAATAGAAGTCCGAACCGACACCTCTTTTATACCAAGTACGACAGCAATATCTTTATTGCTCATGCCTTCAACCTGACTCATCTTCAATATCACCATTTGTGAAGAAGGCAGACCATCAAATTCTTTTTCAAGCCACTTATCGCCCTCCCTTTCTTCAAGTTCATCATGAGGTGTTCTACATGTTTGCATTTCCACGTTCTCAATCAAAGTTTGCGTATGGCTGTGTCGTTGTCTTAGCATAGAAATACAGACATTCTTGAGTATGACTGTGACAAGTGCATCAACAGACCTATACAATTCAATCTTACTTCTGATGCTCCATAGTTTAAGTAATGCGTCTTGTACTGCATCTTCCGCATCATCTTCACTATAGAGAATCTTACGCGCAACAGCCAGCATTCCAGAACGTTTTCGTGTTACAAATAGTTCAAATTCGCTTATCTCCATGCAATTATAATAAATATCATTTTTTAAGTTTTTACAATGATGACGCAGAAACAAGGAAATAGTTCCTTCCCTATATAAGAAATTCGCAAAAAAAGAAACACCTTAGAGTCTGTAAAATCTCTAAGGTGCAACATCTTTATTTTCTCACAACAAAAATGCTCAGTTCATAGAGCAGCCATATCGGAGCCGCCACTATCAAAAGAGTAAACGCATCGGATGTCGGAGTTATGATTGCAGCAGCAATAAGAATAGCCACAATAGCATGTTTTCTGTAGAGCCGCATAAATTTTGCAGAAATCAATCCGAAACGCGAAAGCAACCAGCAAATGACCGGCAACTCGAACATTATCCCCATCATCAGATTGAGCATGACGAATGTATCCATATAAGATTCAAGGGATATAAGGTTTTCAACATCTTCACTCACACTATACGTTCCGAGAAAGCGGAACGTAAGAGGGAAAACAACAAAATAGCTTAGAGCTGTTCCAAGCATAAACATGACATATCCGGATGAAACCAAACGAACAACGTACTTCCGCTCTTCTGTGTAAAGTCCGGGAGAGACAAAACGGAACAACACATATATTATATAAGGAGAGGAAAACAAGAGGCCTACATAGAAAGCCATCTTGACATGAATGACAAATTGCGATGTCAGTCCAGTATTTATCAACTGCACATCAACAGGTTCCGCCCCACCCGACTGCCCACTTCCCACAAACAATGTCATGACATCAGCCACCTTGTCAAAAAGACCATAGACAATAAAGTCGGCATTCTTGGGCGCAAAGACAATCCGGAATACCTCGTCCTTGAATAGGAAAGCGAGGATTCCGAATAGCAATGTCGCAACCAATATTTTCATTATACAGCTGCGCAATTCGTCCAGATGTTCCCAGAAAGTGAGATTTACATTATCCCTTCCACTCATTTCTATTTACTTATCATCTCGTGACGAGTTTTGTTCCTGTTTATCATCTACGTTTTCCTTTTGCGTCCCTTTTTTCTGCTCCTCGTCATTGTCAAGTCCATTCATCCCCTCCTTAAAAGAACGAATGCCTTTTCCCAGCCCTTTCATCAGTTCCGGCACTTTCTTTCCTCCGAAAAGAAGCAAGACTACAAGCATAATCACGATCACTTCCGGCATACCAAGGCCGAGAAACATTGGAATTATCATCATATTCCTATCTATTTATATCCAGTAAAAAAAATAATTTATTTTGCCATCAACCTGCTTATCCTTCCACTCAACAGGGCATATCCTCCTATAATCTGAAGCAACATTCCCGGGATTCCCGTGCGGAAGTCCTGAAAAGCGAAAGCCACATCACCACACAAAATCCATTCTATCATTCCTCCAGCCAACTGGTATGCCAATACCACAGCACACATTACAGGCAATGAAACTTTCCGCATTCTACAAGCTGCACCAGAAGCAAACAAAGCAAGGAGCACTGATTTCAAGAGCATACTCGGAAGAAGCTCCAACATGGGCATTCCAAATATGACATATCCGGAAAGAGGTGAAGCAACAGCAGTCAACACTCCAACCTTCCACCCATACTTATATGCCCCGACAAGGGTGAAGAAATATATAGGAAGCCATGCCACACCTCCTCCCGGAACAAGATGGAAGAGTTGCGGAAACACGACATTTACTCCCACAAACGCAGCAATAATCCAATAAGCACGCAGTGTTGAAAGTTCCAATTGATATATTCGATTCATTTTCTATTTCTATAATTGATGAAATTCAAACTATGAGAGACACCATTCCCTCAAATATTTATCACTTTATCATGAAAGCCAAAGACCTCTACAGCAATCCCTGCTTCAAATCCTCCACAAAATGGTCTATCCTATGCAGCTCATTCGGTATATCAATATTCTGTGGACAGTGCACCTTACATTGACCGCATCCGATACAATGGTCTGCCTGACGCAAACGCGGCACACTGCGGTCATAGCCCACAAGGAATGCACGGCGCGCCTTCCTGTAATTTGCATCCTGACTGCTTTCCGGCACATTACCCTGATTCACACATTTATTATAATGTATCAATATCGAAGGTATATCGATACCATACGGACAAGGCATACAATACTTGCAGTCGTTGCACGGAACAGTAGGATAAGCTAACATAAGACGTGCAGTCTCCTCCAAGAAGTCCTTGTCGTCCTGCGACAAAGGAACAAGAGGAGAATATGTATGCAAGTTATCCTGTAAATGCTCCATATATGTCATGCCGGACAATACCGTCAGCACATTCTCCGGCGAACCGGCAAAACGAAAAGCCCACGAAGCCACACTGTCTTCCGGACGATTCTGCTTGAGACGCGCCACAATATGGTCCGGAACATTAGAAAGACGTCCTCCAAGCAAAGGTTCCATTATGACAGCCGGAATACCACGCTTCACAAGCTCTCCATACAGGTATTCGGCATTCGTATTCCTCGGATTCGTCTCCTTTGCATGCAGCCAATCGACATAATTCAGCTGAATCTGCACAAAATCCCAGTGATAGTCATCATGTCGGGAAAGCAAATAATCAAAAACCTCCACATCACCATGATACGAGAATCCGAGATTTCTGATACGTCCCGCTTCCCGCTCTTTGAGAAGAAAGTCAAGAACACCATTATCTATATATCTGCCATTGAGCGCCTTCATTCCGCCCATTCCAACACCGTGGAGCAACATATAATCAATGTAATCAACCTGCAATTCCTTCAATGAATTATGATACATCGCTATCGACTCTTCCCTTCCCCACTGGTCCGGAGAAAAATTCGACAATTTGGTCGCAATGAAATAGCTGTCACGCGGATGCCGACTCAGAGCAATTCCCATAGCATGTTCAGAAAGCCCCTTGCAATAAGCAGGAGATGTGTCGAAATAGTTCACTCCGTGAGCCAAAGCATAGTCAGTCAGCTTATTCACCATTTCCTGATCAATCTCGTCCTCACCATTTTGGGCATTTTCACTGCTGACGGTAGGCAGACGCATACACCCATAGCCAAGGATAGACACCCGGTCGCCCGTGGTGGGATTCTCACGATAAGTCATCTTGTCAGCAGAAGTCTCTCCATCATGATGCCCCAACGAATCCACCGCTGCCCTCTCTTTCTTGCCGCAACCATACATTGCAGCCGTTGTGACTGCTGTTCCGACACCGAGCACTTTCAGAAAATGCCGACGGTCTATATTCTTATTATTTTCTTTCATATTCTTCTTCATTTGTATTCTCCATCTTAGTTATCAGGGAAATAAAGATTCACTCACCACAGCTCTATATCCGTAATAGCTGCACATCAGATAAACCGGTGAACCTCATGTCCCTCTACATATATCGCACTGAACGGACGCGCCGGACACAGATTCTCGCAGGCTCCGCAACCAATACATTTCTCTGTATTTATCACCGGAATCTTAGGCGACTCGTCATCGTCCGCATCCGAAGCCACCATCTGTATCGCTCCCGCCGGGCAATGCCTTGCACAATTTCCGCATTCCACACCATCCGTCAGAGGAATACAATTCTTCTTAATCCACACGGCATGTCCAATCTGTATCGATGATTTTTCAGCCACAGTAATCGGACGTATTGCACCTGCCGGACAAACATCGGCACACTTCGTACATTCCGGACGACAATAGCCGCGTTCATACGAAGACTCAGGCTGCATCAGCTTCATCATGTCTGTAGAAGGCCTCAACACACCATTCGGACACACCGACACACACAACTGACACGCCGTACAGTGTTGCGCCATATTCTTCGCCGACAAAGAACCCGGAGGAGTGATAGGTGTCTTGCGCTCAGGAATCTGCTTGTCCTCAATCACGGCAAGTCCACCATCTACAGTTTTCTCCTGCGCTTTCAATATTGCCGAAGCTGTCGCCACAGCCGTTGCCGTGACAAACGCACGACGAGACTTATCCACCTTCTCATCCCCATTCTTGCCTACATGGTCGGTCTTGGCTCTCCAAGCATACGAAATGGCATGTTTATGGCATTTGTCTATACAGTCCATACAAGCGACACACCGGCTATAATCTATTTTATGGGCTTTTGCATCAATACAAGCAGCCTTACAATTCCGTTCACACAGTCTGCATCCGTTACATTTAGACTTGTCTATCACCGGCTTCAGCAACGAGAACCGTGCCACAAAACCAAGAAGGCTTCCCACAGGGCATATCGTATTGCAATAGGTTCTTCCGTTTCTCCATGCAAGGACTGCAATGACCACCAATGTCACAACTGCCACCGACAATGTAGCCACACTTTTCATCCAAACGTCGGCAGTATAGAAAGCATAGCTGTCCGCCCTCTCCGCCATACCGGCAAGCACATTGTTCGCTGCTATATAAACGGGCTGGAACAGACTGGAAACAATACGTCCGTATGCACTGTAAGGAGCAAGCAAGGCTACCAAAGAGCCGACACCTAATAAAAGAGCCAGCACAAAAACCACCATCACCGTAATGCGAAGCCATGTCTTCGGAGCAGAGTAAGCGTATTTGTTACGTCCTTTCTTGCGAAATTTAGCAATTCTGGACACCACGTCCTGCATCACTCCAAGAGGACAGACAACAGAACAATAAACACGCCCCAAAACAAAGGTCAGCAACAGCAATGCCACGACAATCCCCACATGGAGTGCCAATAACGCAGGAAGGAATTGTACCTTTGCCATCCATCCCAGCCATGCATGAACCGTTCCCGTGAAATCAAGGAACAAGGCTGTGATTCCCAAAAAGAAAATCAGAGCTAAAGCAATTCGTATTTTTCTCAACATCGTCTCGTGTATTTTAATTCGATTGCAAAAATACTGTTATAATTGACATTTACAAATACATATACTACAGAAAATGTTACCATTTTTACAGATAAAAAATTAGAAGTTGTTTTTAGTTTTATTTTCATCACAGAACCCATGATATGAAGCCCCATAAAAAAATTTTTGACATCGCTTTTTGGAGGGGTGTTTCATTTTGACACAATGAAAGCATTTCAAGTATTTGCACTTCCATTTTATCTATTTTACCATTAAAATGCCATCTTTTTGATTTTGCTAAATGTTAAAATCCTAAGCCCTCTGGAACGCGCCAAAATGAAACTCACCAAACTTTTCTCGAAGAATGAGGATTCTACATACATTTCATGAAGCCTTCGATAAATGTGAAATAGTGTTTCATTTTGGAACAGTTCTTTTACATTTATTTATCTCTGGCAAAGAGTTCTTGAAAAAAACTACTAAGTTTTCAAATTTCCAGCGCACTGCCGTCACATTTCCAGCGCACTGTAATTTTATTTCCAGTGCGCTGCTTTTTTATTTGCTGTGCGCTGAAAATTTAACGACAGCGCGCTGAAAATTTGAAAACAGTAGGAAGCCGAGAAAAAAGCAGTTTGCATCGGATGGGATGTTAAGAAGTGTATAAATTGCAGCTTTGGAAGGATGCTTGAACAAGAACTTAAAAGTAAGTGGATTTGAAGCGATGTTTGGAAGTAAAATTGGTGAATTTAGTTGTAATGTATTAATAATCAACAAATTACCAAAACATTCAAAATTCTCAAAAAAATTGCGTCCGACACGTTTTTTCGAGTGTTTTGAAATTTTTCATATTCCATTGATTGTCAGTTGGTTATACTCAAGTCAAAAATTTTATTTCTTCGACATCAGCAAAAAATCGCTTGAAGTGTTAAATTTTCATTTTGGGCGAAAATATCATTTTGTCAAATTGAAAAATGGCTTTTAGCATGGTTTTTCAATGTTTATACAGATATATTCAACAGACTCCTCCGTTGGTATTGTATCTACACAATTCATACGGAGGAGTCTGCGTATTAAAGCAAGAGAAAATCTGTCAGGAACAATTATATAAAAGTACAGAAAAGTCTGTGAGGGTATATCCACCCAACCAAACCACAAAACACAAATTTATCTTGCCAATTCAAAGATTTCACGGCTCTGCTCTCTGTTAAGACAGACATAGCGTCCGACAAACTCACCTTTATTCTCATGAAGCTTATCAACAAGCAAGTCAATATCAGGATTTTCCACACCCAATTCATGCAGATTAAGCGGCAACCCCAAACTGCGCCAAAAAGATTTCAGGCGAGAAATGCCCTCTAAAGCTGTAGCCTCCGGAGTGTCTTTCTCTTCCACATCAAACACACGGATTGCCAGTTGCACCACCCTATCGGCATGATGACTCACCATCCACGTAAGCCATGCAGGAACAATAGCCGACAAGCCTGCACCGTGAGTCACTCCATAAAGCGCACTGACTTCATGTTCCATGAAATGTGAAGCCCAATCTTCTTCGCGCCCCACCCCACAGAGTCCGTTATGCGCCATAGTTCCGCACCACATAATATTCGCCCTTGCCTCATAGTCGCAAGGGTTGGACATCACTTTGGGTGCTTCTGTAATGATTGCTTTCAACACTCCTTCGCAAATGCGGTCTGTAATCTCAACATGTAAAGTGTTCGTAAAATACCTTTCCATTACGTGAACCATCATGTCTGCAATACCGCAAGCAGTCTGATAAGGAGGAAGAGTGAATGTAAGTTCCGGATTCATAACGGCAAAACGCGGACGCAACACCTTGTCCGTGCGCAAACTAAGCTTATGCAGCCCGTCAAGCTTTGTGATGACAGTATTCCCCGACCCTTCACTTCCGGCAGCAGGAATGGTCAACACCACTCCTACCGGCAACGCTTCTCTGACTGGAGCAACTCCCACAAAGAAGTCCCAGAAATCGCCATCATAACAAGCTCCGGCAGCAATGGCTTTTGCCGTGTCTATGACTGAACCTCCTCCGACAGGAAGAATAAAATCGACATTCTCAGAACGGACAATATCAATGCCTTCATAGACTTTCTTATCTACCGGATTAGGCTCCACTCCGCCAAGATGTACAAACTCTATATTTTCAGCAGAAAGAGCTTGTTCCACTCTTGCAAGTAAACCGCTTCGCAATACACTTCCACCTCCATATAACAATAAAACTTTAGTACCGCCATAGCGGCATACTATTTTTCCGACTTCCGTCTCTACCCCTTTTCCGAAGACAAACTCCGTGGGAGTACAAAATGTGAAATTATTCATACCCACTCATGTTATTACAGAGCAAAAATAGTTTTTTTTGATTACAAAAGAAAAATATCTGCAAAGTTCCTATAGCAAAGCAAAACTATATCCATTCACTCTTATGTCGGTCTGAAATGACAAATCCACAGTAATTTACGTATTCCAGAAGCAAATACAAATACTTTTTTACATTTTGAATAATTGTTTTTACAGAATGGAAGCGAGTATAATATTACAAAACTTAATTTTGCCAACTGAAGTAAGTTATGTACTTTCCATAAAAAACTTCAAGCATTGCGGAGTGCGTTTATCGCTGTATGAGAACAAGGCATACTGTCAAAGTCATGCCATTATATGTTCAACATAAATGCCGCACATAAATGCACCTACAGAGAAATAATGAGAAACTTAACACCGAAGAAGCAACTGAAAACATGAAAAATTCCAAGTATCTATTTGCAGAGCACTTCAAAAAGGTGTTCGAGGGAAAACAGCTTTTCCTTAATCCGCGACTCACAATTATCGACTTAGCCCAAGAAATGGGCACAAATCGCACTTACATTTCCGATTATCTTAACCACGTACTCGGAACAACTTTTTTCAACTTTGTTAATCAGAGACGGTTAGTCTATGCTGAACATTTGCTGAAAGAGACCAATGATTCGCTCGACAACATTAGTTCTTTATCCGGTTTTAACTCTCCAAGCACATTCAGGCGCGCTTTTTCCAAGAAGCACGGATGCACTCCCGGACAGTATAGAGCAGTAAACGAAAAACAAACCGGCAAGCGCAAAAAGAGGAAACGCTAAAAAACAAAGAAGAAAACCGATTAAGATTCATGGAAGAATGCAGTCAAAACAGCAGGAAACCATGAATCTTAATTTTTTGTCTGAATACCAACAATATTTTCAGCTCAGAGTGCCTTTATTTCATTCGAAAAAGGGAAAGTCCAAAGGACATAGAGCCGACAAAAGCAAGAGTGCAAAGTCAACAAAACAAGCACACAAAATATACAGAGAGTCCGGAATCTTCGACGTCGAAGATTCCGGACTCTCTGTATATTTTGTAATCTCAATAATAAATTACTTTTAGCTCAGGAATCCAAGAAGCACACCGGCAGCTACAGCAGAACCGATGACACCAGCCACATTTGGTCCCATAGCATGCATCAGCAAGAAGTTTGTACGATCAGCCTTAAGTCCTTCCTGATTAGAAATACGCGCTGCCATTGGCACAGCAGAAACCCCTGCATTACCGATGAGCGGATTAATCTTCTTGTTTTGAGGAAGGAACAAGTTGAAGAACTTGACAAACAGCACACCGGATGCGGTAGCTATGATAAAGGCAAAAGCACCGAGAGCAAAAATCTTCACTGTGTCCAAAGTCAAGAACTCGCTTGCTTGAGTAGAACATCCCACTGTAAGTCCCAACAGCATCACAATAATATCATTGAGAGCAGAACCTGCAGTCTTAGCCAGACGAGTTGTCTTTGTACTCTCCTTCAAGAGATTTCCGAAGAACAACATACCCAAAAGCGGCAGACCGGAAGGAACGATGAAGGTCGTGATGAGAAGTCCGACTATCGGGAACAGAATCTTTTCAGTCTGACTCACTGTCCGGCTTGGCTTCATGCGTATAAGACGCTCCTTCTTTGTTGTCAATGCGCGCATGATAAACGGCTGTATGACAGGCACAAGTGCCATATAAGAATAAGCACACACTGCTATTGCTCCCATAAGATTAGGAGAAAGCTTTGAAGACAAGAAGATGGCTGTCGGTCCGTCCGCACCGCCGATGATAGCGATTCCTGCTGCCTGATTAGGCTCAAACCCGAGTGCCAAAGCGATAATATAGGCACCGAAAATACCAAACTGCGCAGCGGCTCCTACAAGCATAAGCTTCGGATTGGCAATCAATGCAGAAAAATCTGTCATGGCGCCAATTCCAAGGAACACCAACGGAGGATACCATCCCTGACGAACTCCTTGATAGAAAATATTCAACACCGAATTATCTTCATATAATCCGATTTCAAGACCGGCAGCCTTGAAAGGAATATTTCCAAGAATTATACCAAGACCTATCGGAATAAGCAGCAGAGGTTCAAAGTCTTTCTTAATGGCAAGCCATATAAAGAAGGCACCAACGACAATCATCGCAAGATTCGGCCATTCCACATTGGCAAATCCTGTATATGTCAGGAAATCCGCGAACTTCGTTGCTATAAAGTCCATTGTACTAACACTTTCCATAAAATCAATTAGTTAAGAGTTAAGAATCAAGAACAAGGAAAAAATCATGTACAAGGCAATGCCGCACAAAGTGGGCACGTACCTCCAATTCTAAATCCTTCTTCCCGGTTCCTGTATCATTCAATTGTAACAAGAACCGCACCTTCCATCACGGTGTCACCCTTGTTCACTTTCACAGATGTAACCTTTCCATCACACTCCGCATCGATATTGTTCTCCATCTTCATGGCTTCAAGAACAACCAAGGTCTGCCCTTTCTTCACTTCAGCACCTACAGCCACCTTTATATCGACGATAGTACCCGGAAGCGGTGCTCTTACACCTACAACTCCGGCAGCCACAGCCTCTTGTGCAGCCTTAGGAGGTTCAATTGTCTTCACTGGTGCAGCCACTGCACGAACAACCGGTTTAGGAGTGGCAACAGGCTTCTCAAGCTCCACCTCAAACTCCACACCGTTTACTTCTACTTTTGCGATGTTCTCTTCGACACTATTGATTTTCACATCGTATGGAACACCCTTAATTTTATATTTATACTCTTTCATTTTAGTCTGTTTATATTTAAAGAACTTACAAAGTCCGTATGCTAAATACTAATTATGTGTGTTGACAGGATGATGCACAGGCTGCTGACGCAATCCGTGATCCTTGCTGTCCCATGCAGAATGTTCATGTCTGATTGTAAGAACACCGCTCTCCACGTCATGAGTATATCCTTGATATTCATGAAGAGCCATTGCAATAGCTGCCACATAGTTCTCCATCTCAATACCTTTCGTTTCTGCTCCATCCTTCGCCATAACGACAACTTTCGCAGCCGACTCGTGTATTTTCTTTATAGCCTTCACACGACTGAGCATCGTCATACGGTTAATAATCCAACCGAATACGTGGAAGAATATATACAAGAGCAGAAGACAGCTGAACACCACAGCCATAGACATCACAGTCATGGCAATTCCATAAGGGTCATTGTCCTTGAACTGTTTCACCTTGTCGTCCGTAGCATTGCTTACTTCATTAGGAGCATCGGGAGTCACCTCATCCGGCTGAGCCTTCACCCATACATATTCCTCTGTATCGGCATCGTAAATACGAGCATAAGAACATCCAGCAGGCAATACAGGCACAGTGACAGAATCGAGCAAAGTCACTCCATTACCGTCATAGAGAGCAATGAAATTCTCTTTTCCTGCTTCAAGGACAAAGTCCGTGTGCAAAGTACCTCTGTTCACATGACCATCCGCAAAAAACGTGATACGCTGCTTTGCTGTCAGATTTGTACGCACATCCCCTTTCGGAATCAACGACATCATTGATATACGCTCCGGAGCAGAAAGTTCCTTGTTAAGAACAGCGCGATTGTTCGTCAGATAGCAACTGCGTATGTCACGCGTAGTATAAGACGTGTTCGCCACTTCTATCCAACTTCCAGACTCTCCGTATTCATCCTTGTAACCAATACCTGAAGTATCAGCAGGGTCTGCTATATATATTTCATTGATTTTGAAATCTCGCGCACCCTGAGCTGACGCACCAAATGCGACAAACAATACGGAAAGCAAACTTAATAATCTTAATCTCATTATATCAATATTTATGTTCAGAAGCCAGACAACCTGACAGCATACATAAAAAAATATGCCACTCTTCAGTGTCTGCATGTTCCAAACGGTATTTTACAATGGAATATTACCGTGTTTCTTGGCAGGATTGACAAGTGACTTTGTAGCAAGCTGCTCAAGCGCACGTATGATACGGAAACGAGTGTTACGAGGCTCTATCACATCATCAATGTAACCATACTTAGCTGCATTGTAAGGATTTGCAAAGAGCTTCGTGTATTCTTCCTCCTTCTCCAAAAGGAATGCACCTGCATCTTCGCCCGCATCTTTCTTGGCTTTTGCCTCTTTGGCATAAAGCACTGCCACAGCTCCAGAACCACCCATCACAGCAATCTCGGCAGAAGGCCATGCATAATTCAAATCGCCACGCAACTGCTTGCAGCTCATGACAATGTGTGAACCTCCGTATGACTTGCGCAATGTCACTGTCACCTTAGGCACTGTTGCCTCCCCGTATGCGTAAAGAAGTTTTGCACCGTGCAGAATGACTGCATTATACTCCTGTCCTGTTCCCGGAAGGAATCCCGGTACGTCAACCAACGATACGATAGGGATATTAAATGCGTCACAGAAACGAACAAAACGAGCTGCTTTTCTACTTGCATTGCAGTCGAGCACACCGGCAAACTTTGAAGGCTGGTTGGCAACAATACCTACACTGCGACCATTGAAACGTGCAAAACCAATAATGATATTCTGTGCATAATTAGGCTGAACCTCAAAGAACTCACTGTTGTCAACCACAGCAGCGATGACCTTATACATGTCGTAAGCCTGATTAGGATTGTCCGGAATTATCTCGTTAAGAGAATCCTCCATTCTGTCAACTGGGTCTGTACATTCCACGATAGGTGTCTCTTCCTGATTATTCTGCGGAATGTAGCTCAGAAGCTGCTGAATCATGGCAATGGCCTCTTCTTCTGTAGCTGCCGTGAAATGTGTCACACCCGACTTAGTAGAATGCACACTTGCACCTCCAAGGCTTTCCTGATCTACGTCTTCTCCCGTTACAGTCTTCACCACTTTTGGTCCGGTAAGGAACATATAGGAAGTGTTCTCCATCATCAACGTAAAGTCCGTCAATGCTGGTGAATATACGGCACCACCGGCACAAGGTCCGAAGATACCGGAAATCTGAGGAATAACACCAGAAGCCATGATATTGCGCTGGAAAATCTCTGCATATCCTGCAAGCGCATTGATACCTTCCTGAATACGTGCGCCACCGGAGTCGTTGATACCGATAACCGGAGCACCCATCTTCATTGCCATGTCCATCACCTTGCATATTTTCTGAGCCATTGTCTCAGACAAAGAACCTCCGTTCACAGTGAAGTCCTGTGCAAAAACATAAACAAGACGACCGTTGATTGTACCACTTCCTACGACAACACCATCACCAAGATACTGCTTTTTCTCCATCCCGAAATTGGTACAGCGGTGAAGCTTGAACATGTCGAACTCTTCAAAACTTCCCTCGTCCAAAAGCATCGAGATACGTTCACGTGCCGTAAATTTACCTCTTGCATGCTGCTTGTCGATAGCTTTCTCACCACCGCCAAGTCGAGCCTTCTCACGAAGCTCAATAAGCTCCTGTATTCTTTCTGTTTGCTTGCTCATACAATATAGTTTCTAATAAATAAAGAATCAAATGATGAAATAAAAAATGAAAAACATTCTTGCGCAGCCTTTCACACAGAAATACCGGGACAAGACCGACAGACCTTGTCCCTCTGCTGCAAAAACCAATTTTCTATTTTTAATTTCCTTTATGCCTTTTCACACAACTCAGTCAGTATTCCTGCCGTTGATTTCGGATGAAGGAATGCAATCATCATTTCTTCTGCACCCGGACGCGGAGCCTTGTCTATCAGACGAATGCCCTTCTCATCACATTCTGCAAGTGCATTAGCCACACCGTCTTCCACAGCGAAAGCCACATGGTGAACACCCTTACCGCCTTTTTCCAAGAACTTGGCAACAGCACTTTCCGGGCTTGTCGGCTCAAGAAGCTCAAGCTTTACTTCTCCCACCTTAAGGAAGGCAGTCTTTACCTTCTGGTCTGCCACTTCCTCTACAGCGTAACACTTCAATCCAAGTACATTCTCAAAATAAGGAAGCACTTCATCAATGCTCTGGACAGCTATGCCCAGATGGTCAATACGTGAAATCTTCATAATTTCTCAATTTTTTATTTTAGTTTCTTTTTATTAAAATAGTTAGATTTTCTATACTCTTTTTTCAAAAACGTATTACAATCTAAGATTACCACACCATATAAATCCGGTTGCATTCACATGAAACCAAACACGTATAGTGGCCAATCAAGACAAAGCAAATGTACGTATTAATTGTTTATAAAAAAAATAAGAGTAGAAAAAAACTGTCAGTATATCACTTTTTAGGGGTTCTGTCTCATTATTCACAGCTTATGCAATATACAAAATGCAAGTAAAAGAGGGAAAGCTGAAAAAATTTTTTGATTAGCATGTACTCATACTTCATTTTCAAGGTCCGTAAAAAAATTTTTGAATTCGTTTTTTGAAGGCTTGTTCAATTTTGACATAATGACATTAAATCCAGCCATTTCAGTTTCAAAAATATCAAAATCGCACCCACACTCTATCTTTCTGATTTTATCAAATGTTAAAATTCCAAGCCCTTTGGCACGCGTCAAAATCGACCGCGCCGAACTTTTCTCGGAGAACGGGGATTTTACGCGCATTTTCTAACACCACATTGAAATGTGAAATAGTGTTTCATTTCTGGCGGCTCTTTTACATTTGTTTATTTTTGGCGAAGAGTCGTTTTGGAAAATCTACTAAGTTTTGATATTTCCAGCGCACTGTCGTCACATTTCCAGCGCACTGTTCTGTCAACGACAGTGCGCTACAAATTTGCGCGCTTAGTAGATTGGAGAAATTTACAGTGTAGATTTTTTGAGAATACACCGGGAAGCGGGAAAAAGGTCGGTGGACTTCGGCTGAAATGTTAAGAAGTGTATAATTCCTGTTTTGAAAGAGAGGCTAAACAGAAATTGAAAAGTGGATAAGTTTTTAGGGTTATTTGGGGATAGAAACGGTGAATTTAGACATAACACACTAACAATCAACAGATTACTAAAATACTCAGAAATTTCAAAAAAATTACGTCCGGCGCGATTTTTTGAGTGTTTTTGAAAATTTTATATCTAGTTGATTATCAATAATTTATCTCAACGGTATTTTTTTATTTCTTTGTCGTCGGCAAAAAAATCGCTCGAAGTGTTAAATTTTCATTTTGAGCGAAAATATCATTTTGTCATTTTGAAAAAACAGTTTTCTTGTGATGTATGTAATATTTTAAGTGGGTGTATTTCGACAGATTCCTCCGCCGAATACACCCACCTAAAACAAAAATCGCAAATACTCCACGAAAAAACTGAAGCATTTGCGATTCTATCAGTGATTCGGAAGGGATTCGAACCCTTGACCCGCAGCTTAGAAGGCTGCTGCTCTAATCCAACTGAGCTACCGAACCATCCTTATTTGCGGGTGCAAAGGTAAGAATTTTATATAAATCAAACAAACTTATTTGTATCTTTTACAGTGCAAAGTTCTATTTTTTAGAGCAAAGTAACCTATTCTATAGATACAGACAGAGTTCTTTTCCTCTGTCCGGAACAATAAAACGACCGAACCATGACATTGTTTTTGTGCCACAGTCCGGTCATTATTCATCGGAATCCTTAATCTTTTACAGATAAAGAAGAACCGTTAATCCTCCATCAACTTGCGGTAGCGGATACGTTTTGGTTCTTCCAGTCCAAGACGCTTCGCCTTGTTAGCTTCATAGTCGGTATATCCGCCTTCAAAGTAAAAGACTTCGCCGTCTCCCTCAAACGCAAGAATATGCGTACATATACGGTCAAGGAACCAGCGGTCATGGCTTATCACTACAGCACAGCCGGCAAACTGTTCAAGACCTTCCTCAAGTGCACGAAGCGTATTCACGTCTATATCATTGGTAGGTTCGTCGAGCAGAAGCACATTGCCCTCTTGCTTCAATGCGAGAGCCAGCTGCAAACGGTTGCGTTCACCTCCTGACAACACTCCGCAAAGTTTCTCCTGATCAGCTCCGCTGAAATTGAAACGAGACAAGTATGCACGTACATTGATGTCACGACTACCGATACGTAGCGTTTCGTTTCCCTGACTTACAACCTGATAGACAGTCTTCTGAGGGTCTATATCCTTATGCTGCTGATCTACATAACTCAGTTTCACAGTTTCACCAACCTCAAACAGACCTCCATCCACATTTTCCTGTCCCATTATCATACGGAAAAGTGTGGTCTTTCCTGCTCCATTCGGACCTATCACACCGACAATGCCGTTAGGAGGAAGCACAAAGTTCAAGTCGCGGAACAGGGTCTTCTCACCAAATGCCTTCGCCACGTGCTGTGCCTCTATCACCTTATTTCCAAGGCGCGGGCCGTTAGGGATGAATATCTCAAGCTTCTCCTCCTTCTCTTTTTGATCCTCGTTGATGAGTTTGTCGTATGAATTGAGTCGTGCCTTACCTTTCGCCTGACGAGCCTTTGGTGCCATACGTACCCACTCCAACTCGCGTTCAAGTGTCTTTCTGCGCTTGCTTGCCGCCTTCTCCTCCTGAGCCATACGCTTAGACTTCTGGTCAAGCCATGAAGAGTAGTTTCCCTTCCACGGAATACCTTCGCCACGGTCAAGTTCGAGAATCCACTCTGACACATCGTCAAGGAAATAGCGGTCGTGAGTAACAGCAATGACAGTGCCTTCATACTGCTGCAAGTGCTGTTCAAGCCAGTCGATACTCTCTGCATCAAGGTGGTTGGTAGGTTCGTCAAGCAGAAGTACATCGGGTTTCTGCAACAAAAGACGGCACAATGCCACTCGTCTGCGCTCTCCGCCCGACAAGTTCTCCACACTCCAATCGGCCGGAGGACAGCGCAAAGCGTCCATTGCGCGTTCAAGCTTGGAGTCAATATTCCATGCGTCGGTGGAATCTATAATATCCTGCAACTCTGCCTGACGCGACATAAGCTGGTCCATCTTATCCGGATTTTCATAATATTCTGGCAAACCGAACTTATTGTTTATCTCATCGTATTCAGCAAGTGCGTCATAGATGTATTGCACACCTTCCATCACATTTTCCTTCACGGTCTTCTCCGGATTCAGCATCGGGTCCTGCGGAAGATAGCCTACGCTATATCCCGGCGCCCATACCACTTCGCCTTGGAACTGCTCGTCTATGCCGGCAATGATTTTCATCAGCGTTGACTTACCGGCTCCATTAAGACCGATAATACCGATTTTCGCACCATAGAAGAAACTCAAATAAATGTTCTTCAGAATCTGTTTCTGATTCTGCTGGATGGTCTTTGATACTCCGACCATCGAAAAGATTACTTTCTTGTCGTCTGTTGTTGAGGCCATATTATAATTATATTAATTAGTTTTTCTCAATTATTTATCATCGGGGTCTCTTTGTTCTCTTTGTCTATTCTGTCAGAAAGAACCATAAGAGCGACATCATACTTCAAGGGGTCGTCCGGATTCCATAAGCGGAATATTCCTGTCAGCTCTTCACAAGTCTTCCACGCAGGACGCTTGTTTTTCAACAAAGAAGCGGTAAGTTCACACACATGAACGTCCATTACGGCATACAGGTCTGACTGAGAACGGCTTTTCCACACATGAAAATCTGGTGCGGAATGACGTGTCATCCAACGCACAAACATACATACACGTTTGCAAGCCGACTTATCCATTGTCCCCACCTTTGCATCTGAAAGCCACGAACATATCGTAGCAACCACATCTTTTGTAGATTTTCCGGCAAACAACTCTTCCATTGAAGAATATCCTTGCAACGCTTGTTGCAGTTTCCGGCAGACTTTCTTAAATGTATCGACATTCAGAGTGCGATAGACACAATTGTTCTTTGCTGTTTTGTAGGATTCTTCAAACGCTCCCGACATCACAAATTCAGCCGGCCGCCAGTGCATCTCATCACCAAGCATTCTTTCAGCAGCCGGACATATCGCTTTACGGTTGCCCCATGAAATCATCGCCACGAAAAGTGCGCCAAGTTCAATGTCAAGTTGGGAAGACTGAACAGCAGGGTTAAGTTCTATGTGGTCTATCAATTTATATACCACTCCGCACGGATCAACCGACTTGAAAGCCTCAACATCGAATGCTTCCGCATATATCTTGTCAAGGTTCTCCTTGGTCACACTCCTGTCCGTCATACGCGGTTCACTTGATCGCTGCACATTCGTTTATCCATGCTGCTGCACTTGCATCGCTTGGCATTCGCCAATCACCACGCGGACTTAGGCTTATACTACCTACTTTCGGCCCGTCAGGCAGACAAGAACGTTTAAATTGCTGGCTGAAGAATCTGCGACAGAATGTAGTAAGCCATTTCTTGATTATGTCTTCATCATATTGTTCCGATGAAGCGAAAGCGTGTAATGCCAAATAATAAATCTTTGCAGGATGGAAACCGAAGCGCAAAAAATTATAAAGGAAGAAATCATGCAGTTCGTAAGGACCGACCAAATCTTCTGTCTTCTGTTTGATATTTCCGTTCTCATCCGCAGGAATAAGTTCCGGACTTATCGGTGTGTCAACAATATCAAGAAGAGTTTTCCTCGACTCGTCATCCACGATTGTATTAGCTACCCACGCAACCAAGTGGCGGACAAGTGTCTTAGGAATGGAACAGTTCACACCATAATTAGACATGTGGTCTGCATTATACGTGGCCCAACCAAGCGCAAGTTCTGATAAATCTCCCGTACCAATCACAAATCCACCGGTTTGATTTGCCACATCCATGAGAATCTGAGTACGCTCACGCGCCTGAGCATTCTCATAAGTCACATCATGTACATCTATATCATGGTCTATATCCTTAAAGTGCTGCACACAAGCGTCTTTGATACTGATTTCTTTTATGGTCACTCCAAGTGATTCCATAAGAGACATTGCGTTGTTATAGGTACGTCCGGTTGTTCCGAATCCGGGCATAGTGACTCCTACTATATCTTTTCTGCTGCGATTCAGTTTGTCCATTGTCTTCACACACACAAGCAAGGCAAGTGTCGAATCCAATCCACCGGAAATTCCGACAACGACAGTCTGTGCCGATGTGTGCACTATGCGTTTGGCAAGTCCGCAAACCTGAATAGCAAAAATCTCATCACAGCGTTCATCAAGAGCCTTGCCTCCCGGTACAAACGGATGCGGGTCAACATATCTGGTGAGAGGAGCATCTTCCTGCAACACTGTTTGCTGACAGTTTATATCAACCACACTTTCTGTTTTCTGCATACGGATACTTTCCGAAAAAGTGGTGTTCACACGTCGTTCCGTTCTCAAGCGTTCCGTGTCTATCTCCGATATGACAAGTTGCTCTTCAAGACAGAATCTCTCACTCCGTGCGAGGAGTGTTCCATTCTCATAAATCATCCCATTGCCTGCATAGACAAGGTCCTGAGTTGATTCACCGAATCCGCAAGAAGAATAGACATATCCGGCAATACACCGAGCCGACTGCTGAGCAATCAGAGAACAAAGGTACTGGTGTTTGCTTATAACCTCATTTGTTGCTGAAAGATTAAAGATTATCTCCGCCCCTTTCAAAGCTAATCCGCTACTTGGAGGTATCGGTGCCCAAAGGTCTTCACACAACTCCACACCAAAAGAGGTTTGCAGCGTATGGAACACGATATTACGACTGACTGCAACGGTCTGTGCGCAAAGGTGTGTCGTCGCGTCTGCATGGCAAAGTGAGGATGTGAACCATCGTTTCTCATAAAATTCCTTATAGTTGGGAAGAAATGTTTTCGGTACAACTCCAAGTATCTTACCGCCCTGTATGACAACTGCTGCATTCAAAAGAGTAGCATTCATCTGCACAGGCATACCTACAATAGATATGATATTCAAAGAGCGAGTAAAATCAAGCAACTTGAAAAGTGCATTCTCACAATTATCGATAAGCAGTTGTTGGGCAAACAAATCGCCGCAAGTATATCCAGTCATACACAACTCTGGAAAACAGATAATCTCAACACCTCTGCCTTCTGCCTGTATTATCAGATTCTCAATCTGTTTCTCATTGTAATCACAATCTGCAACTTTCAAACTCGGTATAGCTGCCGCCACCTTTACGAACCCGTAATTCATACCTTCTATATAATTATTTTAGTTCATAGAAACAGACTTTCCACTTGATTTATGCCATTGCACAATCAACAAAGTCTGTATTCCGAATAATCGACAAAAATACAAACAAAAACTTAAATCTCAAAATATCACAGTTCTACAGCCCTCAGACCATTAATTTGTCCCGTTTTACTTCACAGAGTCGCTTTTTTCCTCAAGCGATTCGACATTCTTCCGCCTCTTCCATTTCATAAGATTGCGCCAAGACTCAAAACTCCTCTGGTAACTGATACCAATTCCTTGAGTATTCAATGTTGCCTTAGTAAAATAGCGGTCATTCATTTGGTTGTATGCCTTGATATAAGTATTTCCTTTTTCCGTTATTCTCCATCTGACATCAAAATCACCGACAAAGTTTGAAGTCTGAGTCAACGCATTGTCACGATAGCCGAAGTTGCCATTTATCAGCAATCGGTCGTCAAGCAGACTTCCGGAAAGCATTCCTTCTACATCTATATCCTCCCAGCCACGCTCTCCCGTAGTAAATCCGGCACCGAAATTCCACTTACGGTTCTCCCCCATCATGCTGGACAGCATCTGATTTATCTGACCGCTAAGTGTAGAAGAAATCAAAGAGTTGATTGCCTGTGAAGAGTTGGCACTACCATTTGCACGAGCAAACTCATTGGTATAAAATCGTCCTACTCCAAGCAGATAAATAATTTGCATATTCATCTCCTCTTCCGAACTAATCATACTATGGACAAGCTGCTTGGTTTCATCATTGACATTAGGAAGATCAATATTAAACTTAAAGTTCATATTTCCAAGCTGCCCAGTGATATCAAGAATACATATCACCTTGACCTTATTGTTTTGAATATATGCCGTAGAAGCCGTAAGGTCACTCAATGGTACTGAATTAAGAGTGTGATGACAGATAAGGTGAAGATTTGCATCAAAAGGATTACCATTAAACTTCACTTCACTGCCATTCTGTATGGCAAGATCTCTGAATATAAGTTCCTGCAAAAAGAGTCTGTAGCGTCCATTTGTTATATTATAATTTCCAAACAGCTGAAAAGCTCCTTTATTATGGTAAGAGGCACGCAGACTGGCATTTCCATACGTGGTGATATAACCGTCTTCCGTATTGTCCATACGCAGCTTTATTTCGCAATCAGGAGTCAGCGATATTCTCAGATCCATGAATATATCTCCTTCATACTCATAATCATCTTTTGCATCATCAACAGCCTTGACGTTAACCGTATCTAAACCAAAATCGCTACCAGTACCCGCATCTTCCCCATATCTTCCAAAGGTAACAAACTCTTTCTCTGTCTCTTCTTTCAGACCCGCATCAAACAAGTCCTTATCTTTTCTATCTCTAAACTCCAGAAAATTCGAACTCAGAACCACATCCGGAGTAGCGGCATCGTATGCAAAAACACTACCCTTAACCGGTGTGATATTCGCATTTATATGAAGAGGATGACCGTCCGCACCGTTTATTTGCATGTTTCCGTTTGCATAAACCGTGGCATAGAACTTATCAGAATTGAATTCATGCTCATCATAGCATATCATATTGTCCATGCCGATATTGAACTTATAAGAAAAGTTCTTCAGATTGCCATGTTCCACAATTCCATTTACGACACCACGATTCTTCTTCTTATCATATATTCCTATATTATCGAACACAAACTTATTCGGACGCAGCCTGATTGTGTCTCCGTTTATGTCATACACAACATTTGTAGCCCGCAAGCGCATACTTATATCCGGCACAATATCACCCACCAGATTAATATTGCTCAAAGGTCCGACCACACGCAAATATCCGTTTGTACTACCTTTTATATCAGAAAAGACCCCACCAAGAAATCCGTTAAGGAATCCGGCATTGGTATTGTTCACATTGATAAGCAGATTGATGTCATTATTTCCCGGAGACACATAGCCCTGAACATCTGTCACTCTCAGGACTTCTTCTCCATTGTTGTCATCCAAGTCTGTGATATGTCCATTGACAGATATACCATTGACCGCATCGTCCCAATTGGCACTGATGTCAGCCGTTCCCAAATATCCTCCCTGCAAATGGAAATCATTCACTCTCAGAAACGCTTTCACGTCCGGTTTGGCATAGATGTTGCTTAATATGGCTCTTCCCGATGCTCTTCCCTTAAATTCGACAGAATGGAAATTTATCAGATCAAGAAAATATTCAAGACGCAAGTCGCTCAAATCCGCCACAATAGAGTCAGAAGCATTCTCGGAAACAATCCCATTCACCTTTATATATTGAGTATTGTTTTCCACCTTCACATTATTGCAGTGTATTTCCTTATTATATAGTCCTATATGTGCCGGATGTACATGCCACACAGTATCGTTTATCAACAATTCGGATGGTTGCAAATAGATATTGGTATTCAGTCGTCCTACACTGTCTTCAAAAGTGGTCATGGCGCAAATCTCACCGCTAATTGAATTTGCGGCACTGTTCTTCCATTTAATTCTCGCCGTGAGCTTATCATCTTCCGCATTGGCATCAACAGCAAGCTTAACTGCTTCAGCCAGATTCCTTCTCAACACAGAAAGTGACACTTCCGACTTCTCCTTGGTGTTATTGCATACCAGATGCAAATCATCATATCTCATACCATTATAAGAAAAGCGCGGAGCATCAAGTGCCAAGTCCATCGTTGACAGCTCCGAATCAGCTTCTCCCCACAAATGTATCGGTTTTCCAAGGGCATAATCAATGTTCAGCACATGCCTTAACAGTTCCGAGTCATACAACTGTATATCAAAGTCAAGGTCTGCATCCACCCATCCTCCACCATGTACAAGTGACGGAAGACAAGAGGAGAACTGATTCTTGAAGTGAGCCAGAATCTTCGAATAAGCCACATTACCATAGATGTCAGCCTCCATCAAATCTCCACCGACAGAAATGTGTCTTCCACCATTATCTGCAGACTCTGCACAAATTTCCAATTTGTTCATCGTATAGTTCGCATCAGCAGAACGCGCCACAACCGAATCGACAAGTATAGTTCCCGTAGCAAAGTCCAGATTCTCGCCGCCAAGGTCAACAGCCACATTAAAATCAAAGTTCTCATCAACAAAACCGTTAGTAAGATTCAATGCATTCGGAGAGAAGTCCCGTACAGAAACCAAAGCCTTATACTTTATATCAGAAGAATCCAAAGAACACTCTCCCGAGAAATTCAAACGAAGGTTCTTATCATCCACAGAAACATGCCCTTCTAATATCTTATTTTCCGATTTGGCATCAAAAAGAATATGTTTATAGCGATAGCCCAAATAATCAAGCCCCGTGACAGAACCATATAACGAACCTTCAGGAACAGAGTTCTCCACCAAAGCACAATCAGCATTTACATCAAAAGAAATCAATCCCAGATTCTTGTCACCAGTAAGGAGCGACAAGTCCATTCGCTCAGTCTCTACATGTCCATCAAACACACGCATCGAACGAGAATCGAGACTGACATCCAAGTTACCAGCCCCGGTAGTCAAACATCCGTCTGTTTCAAGCATCTCCCCACATTTTGACAACGTACCGCTAAAACCGATATATTGCAAACGGTGCATCATATCAGCAAGCTTATCCTGCTCTAAAGCAGAAAACAAGAAATCTGTAGTCTTACTTTCAGAAACACGCAGTTCCCTAATATTTGCATTCATCCTGTTTTCATCGTCAGAAACAAAATTCATTTCAGCATCCGCTTCAAGAGAGAAGCCTTCATCTTCTGTAAAAACACGCAGACTGTCTATCTTCACTCCACTTGTTCCGCCTGATATTTCAGAATTTAGGGACATAATCACATCACTCTTATCAAGAGCAGGGACAAGTCCACGAAAATCAGACAAACAGATGTAAGAATCCTGCAAAGATGTTCTATATCGGTATATACCTTTCTTATCATAATCAGCATATTCCACAAAAACCGTATCCAGTTTGACAACTGAATTTTCCATACAAAGCTCAAACATAGGTATGACACAGGAATACCTGTTTGCTTCCAGCTTCATCTGAAAGTTCTCAAGCTTCATTCCGGAACAAGCCTCTCTCGCACTAAGACGTTTGATTCCCAGATTCAGCGAGTCTTCCGTAAAAGCCTTCAGCACCACAGACATGCCGACATCCTGCAAACTGATGTGGTTCTTGTTGAAAGAGCCGGGTGTTTTCTTCTCGGAAAGAATATCATAACGGATATTCGCATGGCGCATAATAAAAGAATTAACCCGCAGTCCCATCTGTCCGGAACTGCTCTTCTTATCCGATTTGAGTGCATCAAGAACAAACTGATAATTAGGTGCTGACTCCGGAGCGTCCTTATAAAGCTTCACATTCAGTCCGAACAACTGTGCACTCGGAACATCTATATCTCCATGAAGAAGCGAAAGCAAATTGACAGACACAGACATGCGGGCTATCTTCAAAAGAGATTCGCCCTTCAAGTCTTCGATTGATACGTCATCCACAATCAAACGGTTCACAAAGCCGACACTGACAGTACCGACTTTCACTTTCGTATGCAGTACATCCGACAATATACCTGCAGTCCAACTTGCTATCTGTTTCTGCATGAACGGCAAGCTGAACAATATTATCACCCCAATATAAAGTACCAATACTGTACCGAAGGTGCGTCTGATTATTTTATAAACCTTTTTAATTGCCTGAATAAATTTTATCGATTACAAAGGTATATAAAATCAGCGACATTCTACACCGACAACATAAAGAAACAGTTTTTTTCCTTCAAGGAAAAGTGCTATATATCTTGTTTATTCCATAATGCACAGTTTCTTAATCATAATAGTCAATATCTGACTTCAACACGACTTTCTTTGATTCCACTTTCTTGATTTTATCATAAATATAATGGTGTCCAAGTGAGCAGAAATAACTCGTCGGAGAACGGAATTTCAGGAAATAGTCTATATATGCACTGTCATCTGTAATAGTTACACCTGTAAGTTCACATACTTCATTTGGCAAATATTTGTATCCTACCAAATACGTATATGAGTCTAAATCCAAAGCTTTATAACCAAGCGCATGACCCACTACATCCTCTATATCAGCTACGGTGTTTATCATAATCACAGTGTCTCCCATATTCTCCAACAAATTATGATCAAACAATCGAGACAATGCCCCATATTCATCAGATTCCATTTTTACAGACTCATAGATTTGCGGTTCATCCTCATAATAGTCTATTTTCACCTTCAGTACAACAGGTTTCTGTCCTGTTTTCTTAAATTTTCGATAAATACAGTAATGTTCAATGTTCCAATAATAATCGGAAGGAGAACGGAATGTCTGAGTACATTCTATATATGCACCATTATCCACAAAAGAAAGTGCCACAGGCTGACATCCAGAATGAGGTAATGTCACATGCCCAATACAATAAGTATAGTTCTCAAAATCAAAATATTCAGAACCAATCGCTGTCCCAAAGATTTTTTCCACATCAGCCATACTATTTATCAGCACTACCGTGTCTTCTCTATTTTCCAGCTTATCATTAAACAAGGCTGACAAAGTTTCATATTCACTCTGTTCAATTCTCACAGAATCAAACAACAACACTTCATCTTTGTTTTCTACATCCACACTCTCATCGTCATCGTTGCATGAGAACATAAAAAAACAGCCGACAAATGTCAATATTACAAACCATATTTTATGCATAATTCCACAATGTTTTATTCATTTGAAAAATACGGACACAAAGTTTTCATGTCCAAACTAAATTAGACTTTCATTAACAAAAGTTCCTAAGAGTAACTATTCTACTAAAATGTTTATCATTCTAACCACCTTACAACCTAAAATCAAACAAATCTACCATATTAACATTGCGCGGTTGTTTTTCAAGCACCTTGTTTCTTCCTAATCTCAGTAACCGGTTAAACAATATTGTATTTAGCAGAATGCCACCACTAAAAAAATCACTCACTTTAGTTCATTGGCACACTCTCCTTTCTTGCTTTATTGCAACCGCAAATTTATTGTTTTTTTCCTAAAATACTATTTTTCAAAAAGAAAGTGTATAAAATTTAACATAAATACCTTCTAAAAGATTTTTGTGACCGAAATTTTCGACCGCAAATTATTCAATCCTTCAGATAGCAACATAAATATATAGTCATCAAGAAGATAGTAGATGTACTCACAGACTTGCTTAGACTTAAATTACCCCACATCCCCATCACAAAAAAAGATGCAGGGATTCGATTCCTATCTTACAAAAAACCGAATCCCTGCATCTTCAGACCTGTATGTCAAACAATCAAAGATGCTTCACCTTCTTGGCATAATCGACCATCTTGATTGCTGTCACTGCACACTCATCACCTTTGTTCCCCATCTTTCCGCCACAGCGGTCAAGTGCCTGCTGCATATCGTTGGTCGTTATCAAACCATAGATAACCGGCACCTCCTGTGTAGCGTTCAGACGAGCAAGCCCGTATGTAGTACCTTCGCAGATATAATCGAAATGAGGAGTATCTCCACGAACTACACACCCGATAGCAATCACCGCATCTACACCGGCTTTTACCATCTGAGAAGCTCCATACACCAGTTCAAAACTTCCCGGCACAGTGAGAATCTTTATATTCTCGTCTGCCACACCGTTTGTTCTAAGTGTATTACACGCTCCTTCCAGCAAGGCTCCGGTCACATTGTGGTTCCACTCGCTCACCACAATTCCGAACTTCATGCCTTCGGCTGACGGCACTGAAGCAATGTCGTAGTCCGAGAGATTATGATATTTGCTTGCCATTCCGCGGACTTTTATTTTGTTGCCCTTTCAATATATTTGTCTATATTCAGACTAACAGGAGAACGGAAATACTTGCTCTTTATTTCCTTATAAAGCTCTACTGCCTTTTCATTGTTGTTCAAAGACTCATACACTTCCCCAGCCTGAAGAAGGAACAACGGACTGAGAGCGTTGTTGTCCGCAGACTTGGCTGCTTTCACCAGCATTTCAGCACCCTTCTCATTCTGACCGTTCTTGATGTAGCAGTTGCCCAAAGCACCCAAGGATGCAGGAGAAATCATCTGGTCGTCCTTTCTGTCAAAATCCTCGAACATCTTGATAGCTTCTGCATATTTCTCTGTGTTTGCATAGCAAAGAGCTGCATAGAGCTTTGCCAAATTCGCAGTTTTTGTGCCACTGTAGTCATTAATAATCTTCAAGAAACCCTTACTGCTTGCGCCATCACCATTAAGTGCCTGATCGTATTGCGACTGTGCAAATGCTGTCTGGCTCTTGGCTATGGCTTTCTGAGCCTGCTGTTCAACATCCGCCATGTGGTTATTATAGATAAACACACCGCTGACTACCACAATTACTGCCACAAGAGCAATGATAATTACTTTGAGATTCTTTTCGATAAAGGCCTCCGACTTGTTCAACTGCTCGTCAAATGCGATAGCCTCTTCTTTCTGTTTCTTTGCCATTTTTTTGTTTTCGATATTTTTTATTATTATTACTTTCCTGCAATTCTGCCCGATATATGCCCGTCACATACTCTTGTTTTTCAAAAAGTCAGTCTTTTTCAGCACGTTTGAGGCATTTAACGTGCAAATTTAGCTTTTTTTCCAAATATACGAAAAGTAAGCATAAAAAAAGTCCGAAGTTGTTCCATTTTTCTATGCGGACAAACCAAAATGCGTTCTCTTCTGTTTGTCCGAGCAAGATATTCAAACCACCATACAACCTATCGGAACTACGAAAACACACACCAAAAAGTCCTATGTCCGAACCTCCATAAAAAAATTTTTGACATCGTTTTTTGAGTGAGTGTTTTATTTTGACAAAATGACAACTTTTCGCAGCAATAATATACAAAATGCATTCATATCACAAAAACCACTATCTCTTTGATTTCGTCAAATGTTAAAATCCTAAGCCCTCTGACACGCGTCAAAATGAAGCGCGCCGAACTTTTCTCGGAGAATGGGGATTCTACACGCATTTTCTGAAACCTCCGCGAATTGTGAAATAGTGTTTCATTTTGGAACGATTCTTTTACATTTGTTTATCTTTGGCGAAGAGTTCTTTTCTCCAATCTACTAAGTTTTGATATTTCCAGCGCACTGTCGGAACTTTTTCAGCGCACTGTTCCGGCAACGACAGTGCGCTACAAATTTGCGCGCTTAGTAGATTGGAGAAATTTTCAGTGTAGATTTTTTGAAATCGCACTGGGAAAGGGGAAAAAAGACAGCGAAGTTCGGCTGAAATGTTAAGAAGTGTATAAATTCTGTTTTGAAAGTACGTCTGAACAGAAGCTGAAAAGAGAATGAGTTTTTGAGGTGGTTTGAAGGTAAAAACGGGGAATTTAGATGTAACATATTAATAATCAATGGATTGCTAAGATACTCAGAAATTTCAAAAAATTGCGTCCGGCACGATTTTTTGAGCGTTTTTAAAAAATTATATTTAATTGATTATCAATAATTTATCTTAACGACAAAATTTTCGTCTCTTCGCTGTCGACAAAAAATCGCTCCAAGTGTTAAATTTTCATTTTGGGCGAAAATATCATTTTGTCAAATCGAAAAATGCTGTTTTTAGCGTGTTTACTCCATGTTGTAAGTACTTACCAATCCGAATTGAATGTCCATGAACCACTTGTAGGGATGCACCCCGGTGCATCCGCCTCTGTGACATGTTTTTTGCAAGGATATGGAGAATCGAAGAAGCGGATGCACCGGGGTGCATCCCTACATTGACAATCAATACATCATATTATTAAAGTGGGAGTATTCACAGACTCCTCATGTATTAGTTTTGTGGACACCCTCATAGGCTCTTCATGTCTGTGAAGACAACCACAAATATATTCAAATCACATACATAAGAATCCTGTAAATACATCCATTTCAAGACAAGAAACTTTACAACAGGAGGAAGCAGTAAAAAAACAACTATATAAATAAGGTAAGAAAGTTTGTCAAAAACATCTACACAAGAAACTGCCAAGCGAGAGGCATAAAAAAACAAGGGACGGAAGAATTACCATTCTCCAGTCCCCTGTTAAAAGCTATACGAATGCCCTTGAAGCAATTCGCATCCAAGAAAAAATTAAGCTTCAGCAGGCTGCTCCTCAGCAGGTGCAGCAGCAGCTTCAGCCTCAGCCTTTGCAGCAGCGGCAGCAGCTTTCTTCTCTGCAACCTTAGCAGCGATAGCCTCATTCATTTTCTTCTCAGCAGCAAGACGCTCTGCCACAGCAGCCTTTTTTGCATCAGCCTGCTTGCTTACAACAGCTGCTTTCTTGCTTTCCTTTTCTTTCTTCCATGCCTCGAACTTAACTTCAGCTGTAGCCTCGTCGAATGCACCCTTCTTGACACCAGTGAAGAGGTGCTTCTTCATATAAACACCTTCAGAAGAGAGAAGATTCTTTACTGTGTCTGTTGGCTGTGCTCCACAAAGAACCCAATGCAAAGCGCGCTCAAAATTCAAATCAACCGTAGCCGGATTTGTGTTCGGGTTGTAAGTACCGATTTTCTCAATGAAACGACCATCACGTGGTGCTCTCACGTCTGCAATCACAATCGCATAGAAAGCGTAGTTCTTGCGACCATGACGCTGCAATCTAATTTTAGTTGCCATCTTTAATAGTTTTTATTAATAAATTATGATTTGAAACGCTGTTAACACGTAACAACGGTGCAAAGTTACAACCTTTTTCAGATAAACGAGAAAAAAATTTCGGATTTTATGCCACAAAATATCCGATAGCGTTTCTTCGGTTTAGATATTTATATTAATTTTGCATGTTAATTGTAATCTGCACTTAGCAAAAAGCATGAAAGGCAAGATTGAACATCACGGTATTATAGAAAGTATTGAAGGCTGTCATGTACGAGTAAAGATTGTGCAGTCCTCAGCATGTTCCTTATGCCAAGCGAGAACCTTGTGCGCCTCGGCAGAAAGCAAGGAGAAAATCATTGATTTATACACTTCTGACGCTTCCTCCTATAGTATAGGAGAGAAAGTGATGGTATATGGCTCTACGTCGATGGGACGCGATGCCGTAATATTCGCATTTGTAATTCCATTGGTTCTTATTGTGGCATGGCTGGCACTCGCGGTAGAAATTCTCCACGTGAATGACGTTGCCGCTGTCGGTGTGGTGTTTGCGGTGCTTGCTGTCTATTACATTATATTATGGATGGGAAAGGAAAAGTTCAGCAAGAAATTCCTGTTCATGATTGAAAAGATTTAAAGTTAACTATATTAATATCTAAATAACAAAACTTATGAACGTAATTCTTATTGCTGTAATCGTGTTGGGTGCAATTGGACTTATCGCAGCACTCGTGCTGTTCTTTGTATCCAAGAAATTTGCAGTCAAGGAAGACCCGCGTATTGGTCAGGTAAGCGAAGTGCTGCCTCAGGCAAATTGTGGCGGATGCGGATTTCCGGGATGTGGTGGCTTTGCCTCAGCCTGTGTGAAAGCTGCGGATGCAGGTTCGCTGGAGGGACTTCTATGTCCGGTCGGCGGACAGCCTGTCATGGAGAAAGTGGCAAGTATTCTTGGCATGCAAGTGGGTGCCTCAGCACCAAAAGTTGCAGTTGTCCGTTGTAACGGAACATGTGAAAACCGTCCTCGTGTGGCAGTCTATGACGGTGTGAAGAGCTGCCGTGTTGCCAACACGACATGTAGCGGTGAAACAAACTGTGCATACGGATGTCTCGGATGCGGCGACTGTGTAGCTGCATGTCAGTTCGATGCCATCAAGATGAACCCTGTCACAGGACTTCCGGAAGTCGATGCTACAAAGTGTACGGCTTGCGGTGCTTGTGCAAAGGCTTGTCCTCGCAACATCATTGAAATCAGAATTGTGTCGGGCGACAAGAAAGAAGCTTTCTATGTAGAGTGCATGAACAAGGACAAGGGTGCTGTAGCCACCAAGGCTTGCGCTGCTGCATGTATAGCCTGCATGAAATGTGAGAAAGTCTGCGGTTTCGACGCTGTGCATGTGGAAAACAATCTCGCATACATAGACCCGAACAAGTGTCAGCTCTGCGGCGAATGTGAGAAAGCATGTCCAAAACAAGTCATCACATTCATGGACATCAACGGGAAAAAGCCGAAGCCAAAACTCGCTGCTGCACCTGCTGCCAAAACTGCGGCAACAGCAAAGGCTGCCACAAAAGCTGCGGCTCCAAAAGCTCCGTCAACTCCTCGGGAACCTATCATCGTCAAGTATGACGCTCCTCTCCTTCCGTCCCAGCAGATTGTCCTTGCAGGCACTATCGATTTGGACGCACCGGAGAAACAGGAGTCAGCAGGCAAGATTGCAGAAATAGAGCACAAGTATGACGCTCCGTTGCTGCCATCACAGCAAATCCTGCTCGGAGGGAAATAAACATTTATAAAGAAACTAAAAACAAGATTATAAAGTGAAGACATTTAGAATTGGCGGAGTACATCCGGCAGAAAATAAATTGTCGGCAGCAGAACCCATCAAGATAGCGGATCTTCCGAAAATAGCCGTTTTCCCGATGGGACAGCATATCGGCGCACCAGCCAAACCTATCGTTAAAAAAGGCGACAAGGTGAAGGTCGGGCAAATGATTGCTGAAGCCGGCGGCTTTGTATCGGCACCTATATTCTCGTCTGTCTCCGGTACTGTATTGAAAGTAGATACTGTGGTTGATGCCAGCGGATATGCAAAACCAGCTGTTTACATCACGGTAGAAGGCGACGAATGGGATGAGGCAATAGACCGTAGTGATAAACTCGTGACACTCAAAGACAAACCGGAACTGACCGGCAAAGAGATCATTGAGAAAATCCAGAAAGCGGGAATCGTCGGTATGGGTGGTGCTTGCTTCCCTTGCCATGTGAAACTGATGCCACCTCCGGGTTCAAAACCGGAATGGGTGATTATCAACGCTGTCGAGTGTGAGCCTTATCTAACGGCAGACCACCGTCTGATGCTTGAGAAGGCAGACCAGATACTTGTCGGAGTGTCACTGCTCATGAAGGCTGCAAACGTGAACAAAGGATATATAGGTATAGAAAGCAACAAGCCTGATGCCATCAAGCTGATGCAGGAGAAAGTCAGTGCATATCCGAACATCGAGGTAGTTCCTTTGAAAGTGAAATATCCGCAGGGCGGCGAAAAGCAGCTTATCGATGCGGTAGTAGGCCGTCAGGTACCGGCTCCTCCAGCATTGCCGGTAAGCGTAGGAGCCATCATACAGAATGTAGGAACTGCATACGCTGTTTATGAGGCCGTAATGAAAAACAAGCCTTTGTTTGAGCGCGTCGTTACCGTCACAGGAAAGAGTCTTAAACAGCCAAGCAACTTCCTCACTCGTATGGGAACACCAATGAGCCAGCTTATCGATGCTTGTGGCGGACTTCCGGAAGACACAGGAAAAGTTATCGGCGGCGGCCCGATGATGGGAAAAGCTCTCATGAACATAGAAGTTCCTATCTGTAAAGGTTCTTCCGGTGTACTGATTATGAACGACAAGGAGGCGCGTCGTGGTGAGCCGCAGCCTTGCATACGCTGCGCAAAATGTGTCAGTGCATGTCCTATGGGACTGGAGCCGTATCTGCTTGCCACATGTTCAGGCAATGGTATGTGGGAGAAAGTGGAGGCAGAAGACATCACAAGCTGTATCGAATGCGGCTCATGCCAGTTCACTTGTCCTTCTAACCGTCCGATGCTCGACCTTATACGTCTCGGAAAGTCAACAGTTATGGGTATCATACGTGCCCGAAATGCAAAAAAGTAATCACTATGGCAAATAAATTAATAGTATCATTATCACCGCATGTACATTCCAACGACACGGTGCAGAAGAATATGTATGGTGTGTGCATCGCACTTCTTCCGGCACTCGTATGCTCGTTTGTCATATTCGGTGTAGGCGCGATAACAGTAACCGCTGTATCGGTTGCATCGTGCGTGTTCTTTGAATGGGCTATCAACAAATACCTGATGAAGAACGACAAACCGACCGTAACGGACGGTTCTGCAATCCTTACAGGTTTGCTTCTTGCTTTCAACGTTCCGTCTAACCTTCCGTTGTGGATTATGATTGTAGGTGCATTGTTCGCTATCGGAGTAGTGAAGATGACCTTCGGCGGACTTGGTTGCAATCTTTTCAATCCGGCACTTGCCGGCCGTGCATTCCTACTCATTTCTTTCCCTGTACAGATGACCACATGGCCTGTACCGATGCAGGGATTCGGAACTTATCTTGATGCAGAAACAGCTGCCACTCCGCTTTCAATCATGAAAGCAGCAGTGAAAGCCGGTGACGCAAGCATTCTTGAGCAGTTGCCAAACGCAATGGATATGCTTGTGGGAAGAACAGGAGGCTGTCTGGGCGAAGTAAGTGCCCTTGCCATCATTGTCGGCTTGATTTTCATGCTTGCAAAGAAAATCATCACTTGGCATATCCCTGTTTCCATCATTGTCACAGTTCTTGTATTCTCAGGACTGATGAATCTGGCAAACCCTGTCTATGCTTCTCCAGTAGCAGAACTGCTCAGCGGCGGTCTTCTCCTTGGTGCAGTCTTCATGGCAACAGACTATGTTACATCACCAATGTCAAAGAAGGGACAACTGATATACGGTGTGGCAATAGGATTCCTTACAGTTGTAATCCGTACATTCGGTGCATATCCGGAAGGAATGTCGTTTGCTATTCTTATAATGAACGCATTCACTCCGCTTATCAACAATTATTGTAAACCTAAAAGATTCGGGGAGGTAGCGAAATGAAAAAACTCAGTTCTTCATTAACAAACATGGCTGTGGTGCTTACCGTCATCGCAGTTGTTGCCGGCGGAGTCCTCGCATACGTCAACAGTGTTACAGCTCCTCAGATTGAGAAGATAAATGCAGAGAATCTTGCAGCCGGAATCAAGAAAGTAATCGGAAACGACGAACTGGTGGTATCGGATACAAAAACAATAGACAAATATACAGTATATACCACCACAGACAAAGACGGAAATATTCTCGGCACTGCAATATCCACCAGCGAGAACGGTTTTGGCGGTCCGCTTCAGGTACTTGTCGGATTTGACAACGAAGGCACCATCCTCGGATACACCATCCTTGCCAGTGCAGAGACTCCGGGTCTCGGAGCCAAGGCAGGACTGTGGTTCCAGAAAGACCAGAAAGGCGACATTATCGGCAAGAATCCCGGAAAATGCAACTTCACAGTAAGCAAAGACGGAGGAGAGATTGATGCAATCACAGCCTCAACCATCACTTCGCGCGCTTTCCTTCTTGCCATACAAAACGCTTATAACCAACTGATGGCAGACGGAAAAACTGAAGCGACAGGCAAAGCAGCATCTGCAAACAACAACCAGACTTCTGAAACATGCCCATGCGGAGAAGACTGCAAATGTGACGAGCCATGCAATTGTGCCGGAAAATGCGGTATGGAAGCTGGCAAATGTGGCAATAAATGCCAATGTAGCGAGTGCAACGCTTCCGAATGCGGAGGTAAATGCCAATACAACAAATAAAGAAAGGAGACAAAGATTATGAATAACTTTAAAGTTTTGATGAATGGTATCGTCAAGGAGAATCCAACCTTTGTACTTCTTCTTGGTATGTGTCCGACTCTCGGTACGACTTCTTCTGCCATAAACGGTCTTTCAATGGGTCTGGCAACCATGTTCGTACTTATACTTTCCAATCTGCTCATATCACTGATTAAGAACCTTATTCCAGATATGGTTCGCATCCCGTCATACATTGTGGTCATAGCATCGCTTGTGACAGTGCTACAGATGCTCATGCAGGCATACGTACCAAGCATATATGCCACTCTCGGACTTTTCATTCCGCTTATTGTGGTGAACTGTATCATACTTGGTCGCGCGGAAGCATTCGCAGCCAAGAACGGTCCTGTAGCATCAATCTTTGACGGAATAGGTATCGGACTCGGATTTTCACTTGCACTCACCATACTTGGCGCAGTACGTGAACTTCTCGGAACCGGTGTCGTATTCAAAAGTGACGACTTCGGAATACCGGGAATCACACTTCAGGGCGAAGACTACGGTATGCTCATATTCGTGCTTGCACCGGGAGCATTCCTCATCCTTGGCTATCTGATTGCAATTGTCAACAAGTTGCGCAAGGCATAATGTAAAAATCCATATTTCGGAAACAACAAAACAGAATCATTATGGAATATATATTGATATTTATCACAGCGATATTTGTAAATAACGTGGTATTGGCACAGTTCCTCGGTATCTGTCCTTTCCTCGGAGTATCCAAGAAAGTATCTACGGCAGCAGGAATGGGTGCAGCGGTAACGTTTGTGCTCACATTGGCAACCATCGTAACTTACATTGTGCAGAAATTTGTGCTTGATGCCAATGGTCTGGGATATTTACAGACAATAGCATTCATTCTCATCATTGCCGCACTGGTGCAGATGGTAGAAATCATACTCAAGAAAGTGTCACCATCCCTTTATCAGGCTCTTGGTGTATTCCTTCCGCTTATTACAACCAACTGCTGCATCTTGGGTGTGGCTATCCTTGTAATACAGAAAGATTATGACCTTCTCCACGGCATTGTCTATGCTATCTCAACAGCAATAGGTTTTGCACTCGCAATGATTGTATTTGCAGGATTGCGCGAGCAGCTTTCTCTCGTGAAACTGCCTAAAGCAATGAACGGTATGCCTATAGCACTTGTCACAGCAGGACTTCTCGCTATGGCATTCATGGGATTCAGCGGTGTGGATGGCGGACTGAAGATTCTTTTCGGATTAGAATAAGGCTATCATACATATTAAATTGAGTAGGAGATAAACACCTTGTAATTAGTGTTTATCTCCTACTCTTTTTTTAAATATAGTACAGAAATCTTTCTCTAACAGGGGAAAAGCCTAAAGAGTCTGTCAAATATAGAATTAAAGTTTCGTAAGTTGAACTTACTCACAAAATGATAATATCTATGCAGAGAAGAATTGAAAACCATGCGCTGAAATCTCAAATCAGCAGTGTTGATTTTATAATCAGCAGTGCAGTTTACAAAATCAGCAGTGTAGTTTTTATAATCAGCAGTGCTGATTTGAGATTTCAATGCACGGTTTTCGATTTCTCACTGCACATACAATATGTTCTCAAGGCATTGTCAGTGTATATAGAGCATAGTATGCTTTCGTCGGTACTGGCAAATAATTCGCTTTAGAAGTTGTTTAAAATTATTTGTTATAGCCATGCAGATGTCTGTCGAAGACATCTGCATAAAAAAGTTCTTCCCCCTTACTACAAAAAAAGGTGTCCATGCTATGCAAGACACATAGCAATGGACACCGAATTTCTATAAATAGAATGATTACATTACATAATTAGCGACATTTGGCGAAGCTAAAAGAACTGAGATTCTTTTTATCTAATGTAGAAAAACGAACTATGTAAACACCAGAAGCCATTGTTGCCACATCTATTTCAGAATTAGAAGATGCACCACATTTAGCAGACTTCACTACGTTTCCCATTACATTGAAGATTTCGCAAACAACATCACTATCGACATTCTTTACATATACCACCTTCTTTGTTGCATCGTAACCAGCCTTCAATGTGCTTCCGCTATCTACAGAACCAATAGCATCAGGTTCTTCACCAATCAGCAATACAGTCTCCTTGTCAGGAACTACATCCAAAATGATGCTCTCGTCAGCTACAGAGTATATCTTCTCTGAAATCACATTTCCATCTGATATAATCTGGCAACGCATTGTCTTCCATCCGGCAGGAGCTGTGATTTCCATTGTCAGAGGCACATTGTAGATTGTTGTGTCGAGCCATGTAGTGAACTCATACAATACGCTGTCTTCTGTAATGTCGTGCTTGGCAACACGCAAGTTGCGCTTTTCTTCAGCATATCTAACGAGGTCGGCAAGAGGAGCAGTCCAAACCTTACCGTTGTCTCTCAGCTCAGACAGATATGAACACATATTTTCGAGCCATTCAGTTGTAGCAACCTCGTAAGTGTCGGAGGTTGAAAGAAGGTCGAAAGGCAATGTCTCATGGATGCAAACCACACCGAAGCGTCCGTTGAGATTGTCAATCTTGGTCTTCATTTCTTCGAAGCTCTCCTGCTCAAATTCGAGTGAACGCGGATACTTCCATGTGACAAGTTCGGAATTAGTTGAATACCATCCGTTCTGGCTTGTCGGAATGTCGTTATAGACATTTCCACCTGTACGTCCTGCGATGAAATATGAAGCCATCGTTCTATCTACAGTCTCGTTGTGGATACAATACGGATAAGCATGTGTAAGACACTGCTTGCCAGTGAATCGCTCGATGTTCGCCTTGTCCTGTCCGAGTTCCTTTTTCAGAGTCGTGATGTCCAAAGATGTGAGATTAGGGTGAGTAAGCGAGTGAGAACCGATTTCGTGTCCGGCATCGCTCATTTCACGGAATTCTTCTTCAAATCCATAACGCTGAATAGGAGTTTGTCCCTTTGCCACAAGATTGCTTGTATTGACATAGAATGTACCCTTCAGACCGTACTTCTCAAGCATCGGATAAGCATAATCGTAATGCGCCTTGAATCCGTCGTCGAAAGTCAAAGCGAATGCTGATTCTGCGTTTCCGCGCCATTTATAGACCTTAACACCCATTTCGCTGTTCGCTCTGTCATATCTGAAATTATGGAATCTGTGGAATGTCAGATAGTTCGCATTGTGCTGGCTGTTCGCATTTCCTGTTTCATCTTCCCAAGCTGTACGAGACACAGCGATGATGTCATCGCCTTCAAACTGCCAATCGAGATACTGGAATCCGTGGTATGCCACATCCGAATGATGGAGCAGAGTGTCCTTTATTGTCCAGTTACGGAGATCCTCAGAATATGCGAGTACGATAGTGTTTCGTGTACCTCCGAGGTTAGAGTTGTTTACTCGGTCTTCAGAAAGCACGTAGTTGCTCAAAGTCCAGTATTTAGCAGAGATACTATCGTAGCGAATAGTGAACTTCTTACCTGCACCCGGCAAGTCAATGATATTCTTCAACGGATTGAACTTAGCTTCAGTTCCGTCGTCGGAGATATTGACAAGGGCAGCCTTGTCATCACCGTTGTAAGCCATACGAAGGATGTTCTTTACGCTTCCGTCAGGAGCGACAACCACGTTACCTTCAAGCCATGCAGTAGAACCGATGATGTCGTTTCTGTGTTCGAGTTTGTTAGTAAATGTCCAAGAATCAACATCGAGCAAGTCAGCGTCCTCAGCAGCAGACAGTACGAATGAAGAGAATGGTCCCCACCCCCAATATGCTTCGCCCTGTTCTTCCATCGCCTTCCAAATACGTCCGTTGTGGAATACAACAGGTGTCGGAGCTGTGTGATAATAGCCGCTGCGCAAAAGTCCTGTTTTGCCGTCAACCGGTTTAGTCCATGTGTGACCATTGTCGTCAGAACGGAGTACAACGATGTCACCATATCCCATCGTACACTTAGGCGCAACACCTATCAGATAGAGCTTGCCATTGTGAGTGAAGAGCTTAGACCAGTTCAACGGATCTATCTTGCTGATTTCAGTCCATGTCTGACCTTTGTCTTTGGATTCATAAACGTATGAGTATGAAATCACACCACCGAAGATGTCGTGTGAAGCAAGATAAGTACCGTCTTCAAGAACTGTAATACTTGGAGAACCGACATACTTCAATGTAGCAGCCTTAGAGTTGTGGATTACAACACCCGGAGGCGGCAATATGTCAATCACAGTTTCAAAGGTGATGTCAGAAGACAAGACAAAGACTCCTGTCCAGTTGTTCGTATTAATCTCCACCTGTTCGCCTTCTGTCACGCTCTTAATATAAACCTTGAACGAAGTAGATGTACCGTCGTTGTAATAGAAACCTGCACCCGGCACCTCTGCCCAACCGTTTTCTTCCGGCTTAAATGTTTTTTCTGTTTCTGAAACAGCAATGTACATGTCACCAGCCTCGCGAGCAGTCACATTGATAATCGGAGCTTGACCACCGTTATAACGAGTGAACTTGAGTCCAGAAACAGCCTTCTTAACACCACAAAGTATATAGCCACGGTTGGCAAAAGCTGGTGAACCTTCTTCAAGGTCTCCTACTTCCATCCATCCCAAAGCTGAAATATCGACAGGAACTGCTTTCAACTGCTCGTCGTCATCGTCCTCGCCCTTTATTGAAGGAGCAATAACCACAGCACCGCTGAATGTCTCAGGCTGAACGACATTGACCCATTCACCTGCCTTGACAGGCTTACGGAAGAATGTCATAGTGCCCTTTTCTGTGGTATAAGAAACAGAGTAGCCTTCGACAATTTCCCATCCGTTAGCTTCAGCCCAAGCACTACAAACTTCCGGTTTCTCTTCAGTTGCCACCATTGACATAAGATAACCGTCTTCCTCAGCGAGTACTTCAATCGAAGCCAATGGACCCGGTCTGTATGTAGAGTTGGCATTTATCTTTGTAAACTGCCAGCCTGCAAATTCGCCCGGAATATCGCCAAATGCCATTTCACGGTTCAAGAATACGACCTGTCCTTTTTCAAACGGTGAAACGGAATAGCTTGTTCCACGGATAGTAAGCGTAGGATAAACATCAGGAACAGCAAGGTCTGTGATTGCAGGAGCGATAAGCAATGCACCGCTGAATGTCTCAGGCTGAACGATATTCACCCATTCACCTGCCTTAACAGCCTTGCGGTAAGTTGTCAATGCGCCCTTTTCCGCAGCGTATGATACGGCAGGACCATCATACACATCCCATCCGTTAGCTTCAGCCCATGCACTGCAAACGTCTGGATTTTCTTCAGTTGCCACCATTACCATGATGTAGCCGTCTTCCTCAACCTTAACCTCGTATGCAGGAAGAGGTCCAGGCCAGTATGAGCCGTTGGCATTTATCTTCACGAACTGCCAACCGTCGTAAGCTTCAGGTATTTCGTTGAACGGCATATTGCTGCGGTTCAAGAACGGCTGCTGACCCTGTTCAAAAGGAGTCACAGCGTAGTGCTCACCACGAATAGAAAGTGCAGGATAAACCTCAAGAGGAATTTCTGTGACAGAAGGAGCGATGAGCAACGCACCGCTGAATGTCTCAGGCTGAACGATATTAACCCATTCACCAGCCTTTATTTCCTTGCGGTAGAATGTCATGACAGCTTTCTCCCCGTCGCCGTATGCCACTGTAGGACCTTCAACAAGTTCCCAGCCGTTGGCTTCTGCCCATGCGCTACATACATCAGGAGTGTCTGCCGTCGCCATCATCGCCATGATATAGCCGTCTTCCTCAGCTTTCACTTCGTATTCAGGAAGAGGACCAGGCCAGTATGAGCTGTTGGCATTTATCTTCACAAACTGCCAGTCAGCATAATCTTCCGGTATTTCACGGAGTGCCATGTTATCGCGGTTGAAGAACGGCTTCTGACCCTGTTCAAGAGGCAAGATTCCGAAATTCTTTCCACGGATAGAAAGTGCAGGATAAACCTCTACCGGAGATTCTGTGATTGAAGGAGCGATGAGCACAGCACCGCTGAATGTCTCAGGCTGAACGATATTCACCCATTCACCGGCTTTAATCGGTTTGCGGAAGAATGTCATCGTACCCAAAGTTGTCGTATAAGACACAGAATAACCTTCGACAACTTCCCAGCCGTTAGCTTCTGCCCAAGCGTTGCATACGTCAGGTGTAGCTTCTGTTGCCACCATTGTCATAATGTAGCCGTCTTCTTCTGCCTTCACTTCAAACGATGCCAAAGGCCCCGGTCGGGTTGAGCTATTTGCATTTATCTTTGTGAACTGCCAGCCGGCAAACTCGCCCGGAGCACCGCTGAATGTCATTTCACGGTTAGAGAACACAACCTGTCCATTTTCAAAAGGCTTCAGTTCGTAGTTCTCACCACGAATAGAAAGTTCAGGATATACATCACGTTCTGCCTTGTCTGTGATTGAAGGAGCGATAAGCAATGCACCGCTGAATGTCTCAGGCTGAACAATATTCACCCATTCACCAGCCTTCATTTCTTTGCGGTAGAATGTCATGACACCAGTCTCACCATCAGCGTATGATACAGTCGGACCTTCAACGAGTTCCCAACCATTGGTCTCTGCCCATGCGCTGCATACGTCAGGAGTGGCAGCTGTTGCCATCATTGCCATGATGTAACCATCTTCCTCCGCCATGACCTCGTATGAAGCCAAAGGTCCCGGCTTGAATGAGCTGTTGGCATTTATCTTCACGAACTGCCAGCCGACATAATCTTCCGGTATTTCGCGAAGAGGCATATTGTCTCGATTGTAGAACGGTTGCTGACCCTGTTCAAGAGGCAAGACACCGTAGTTCTCACCACGAATGGAAAGTACAGGATAAACTTCAGGAGTTGGCTCTTTGATTGAAGGAGCAATGAGCACAGCACCGCTGAATATCTCAGGCTGAACGATGTTAACCCATTCACCTGCCTTTATAGGCTTACGGAAGAACGTCATCGTACCCAAATTTGTCGTATAAGACACCGAATAACCTTCAACAACTTCCCAGCCGTTAGCTTCTATCCATGCGTTGCTTGCTTCCGGTGAAGCTTGTATTTCCGCCATTACCATAATGTAACCGTCTTCTTTAGCCTTCACTTCAAACGAAGCCTTAGGTCCCGGTCTATATGAGCTGTTGGCATTTATCTTTGTGAACTGCCAGCCGGCAAATTCGCCCGGAGCACCGCTGAATGTCATTTCACGGTTAGAGAACACAACCTGCCCATTTTCAAAAGGCTTCAGCTCGTAGTTCTCGCCACGAATAATAAGTTCAGGATACACATCGCGCTCCGCATAGTCCGTAATTGAAGGAGCAATGAGCAATGCGCCGCTGAAAGTTTCAGGTTGAACGATGTTAATCCATTCACCTGCTGTAACAGCCTTGCGATAGAATGTCATGACAGCTTTCTCACCGTCTGCGTATGCTACAGTAGGACCTTCAACAAGTTCCCAGCCATTAGCCTCAGCCCATGCGTTGCACACTTCCGGTGTATCGGCAGTAGCCATCATTGCCATGATGTAGCCGTCTTCCTCTGCCATGACCTCGTACACAGGAAGAGGTCCCGGTATGTATGAGCTGTTGGCATTAATCTTCACAAACTGCCAACCTGCATAATCCGTCGGGATTTCACGCAGTGACATATTTGTGCGGTTGAAGAATGGCTGCTGACCTTGTTCGAGAGGCAACAGCCCGTAGTTCTCTCCACGAATGGAGAGCGAAGGATAGACATCGGCATAGGCCGACATCGACGAAAGAACCAAGACACACAGTGTCAACGTATGCAGAAGACGAGAGAAAGCACTCTTCGCATACCGATTAATAAGTTCAATGTTCTTCATTTTTTAATTGATTTAATTGGTAATTTATTTAACTAACACTTTGGCAGTCTGTCCCGAATGAGACTTCACAACATATATACCCGGTTCTTGGGTTGCATCAGGAGAAACAACGACACCGCCGATAGTATAGACATTGTAGCTGTCTGCATTTTTCACGTAAATGATTCGGTTGACAACTTCAATATCCAGAGGTTCTTCCGATACGGAAATCTCAACTTTGTCTATATCGACATGTTCAAGATCATCGCTCAGTGTAATCCACCCAACCACATCGGCAGAAGCAATTTTGTCGGCACTGGAAGCTTCCTCATTTGAGCTGTCGAGTTGTCTTTTCAGACGCACTCCCACAGTCGCGCCGTCAGTTTCCTCTACAAAAGCTGTTCTTCGAAGCAGAGTGGCAGCATCCAAATTGCATGTCTGCAAAGCAGCAAAGAGCATCGGATTATACAGTTTTGTAGGTTGATTATCTGAACCGGTGATAAAATCAATCTTCTTAGGGAAAACCGAATACGGTTTCTCAGCACCTACACCAGCAGACAGAATTTTCCCATTTCCCAAAGATTCGCTGCCCGGAGTCACAGCTATATAAACCATGTTCTGCCCGACACTCACCTTCTTGCCGTGTCCATATTCATAAAGCAGTTTGCACTTGAATCCGCGTTCCGTCACATCCCAAATCTTTATCGACAACGCATCAGATTTCAAAACAGGTTTACGCAATTCTGCTATGACAACGGGAACAACACCTTCTGGGAACGGTTTGTCAAACACGATTTCTGTCGTATCACCTCTCACTTTGCGATTACCGACTTCCACTTCCATGTCACCAAAAGAATATCTACCTTCTTTAACAGCCATATAATCCACCTCTTCAGGGTTTGCCGGTGACTGTTCTTGAGCAAACTTCCAAGGCAATAAAGAATATGTGAAGTCAGAAGTCGTCACAGAAGATACAAGATTTCCAGTTCCCAACTTAGGATTATTATTGGAATACACACCCATAAAGACAGCCGGAAGACTCTCAAACTTATGACTAAAGCTTATGGTCATAGGCTCGTTATCTATCATATAAAGATGTCCCCAGTTGAAGTTTTCATCGCCTTCCGCACGTCCTATCGAGACACTTACCTCTCCTGAGAAACGCGATTTGCCATCAGAGTCGAAATTGCGTACTCGGTAAACAACGATACCTTGTATGCCGGAAACATCGTCAGAAGAATAAGTCTTTTTTGTTTGACGTCCTTCGTCTGTATTTATAAAACTTGCTATACATTTGAAGTCATCGTCTTTTTCCGTTTTGCGCTCCAACCATGTAGAGTCAGTCTGTTCCCCGTTCTTTGAAGTCCAACTGAAAGAAACGCTCTTAGTAGGCTGAGAATATTCAACCACAAAATCTTCCGGCTTACGATAATTCCATGTAGGGACATAACCTTCACCACCCCGGTATGACATATTCGACTTATGGTCTGCATACCATATTCCGGCAGGAGTCAGTTTCTCGCGTCCTTCACCCGGAGCATCGTCCAAATAAAGGGAACGACAATCTTCCACCCAATTGTAAATGGCATATCTTTCAAGATGCGGATTGGCCTCCAAAGCCTCAACAATTTCAGACAATCCTTTCTTCTGATGTTCCATGTTCTTTTCAGTCGCCGTTCTATCCGCATCCGGCCACTTTTCCTCTGTCCAGTTGGCACCGTAGTTAAACTCGGTCAGCCATATAGGACGTCCGAACATATTGTAGTAGTTGTTTACCGCATCGCTATACGACTGACCTGTTGCATACCAATACCAATGGACAGCAATAAAATCTACTCGGTAATTGTTTTCCTCACACCTCTTCATGAACGGTTTGAGCCAACCGTCAAGATTGTTCGCAATGGCAGGCGAGCCGATGCGCAGTCCCGCACGGGTCATTTCATACCATTTGTCTGCCACTTCTTCCGGAGAAACGTTCCAGCCGTTCTCGTCTTTATAATCAGGTTCGTTATTTCCCAACAGATGAGTCACGTCCACACGACTTTCCAATACGTCATACGAAGGCCACCAGATACTCACTCTCTGAGGAACATATTCATGGTCGATACGGCTATAATTATCGCCGTTCCATCCGTAGAACCATGAGCAATTGAGCGTAGAAAACTGCGCCTCGTTCCATCCGGCATTACCTTTCTTGGAAACACACTGCCACGGCAATACTCTTATAAACGAAATCTTATCATTCAATAAATTATCAAGCTCTTCCACTTGCACATCCGCATCCTGTGCAATGAAACAACGGCTATAGCCAGTACCGTCCGAGGTGGTGGCAAATGTCGCCATGTAACCACGCTTCAACTTGAATGACGATATGCAGTTATTCATATCACCCAATGAACGGTAGTACTCATTAGGCAAATAATCAGAACTGATTGTACCTTCAAACCCTTTGTCCGAATAAACCGTCAAAGGTTTGTAACCACTATTTCCATGAGGATAGATGCAAGACCCGTTAAGATAAATTCCGACACGTACATTAACATCATTCTCAGCTTTCTGTCCGTTGACATACACCCTGTGCAAATACTCTTCAACCAATCGTGAAGGTTTCACATTGTCGAAAAACACTACGGCATCAGCATCTCTTATGTCAATAGTGCCGGTCTCTGTAAAAGCATCCGCCCCACTGACATGCAAATCCTGCTTTGATTCAATTAAAACACTTCCATCTACAACTTGAATATCTTTCCGTTGTGCCATACATTTCATATTCGTTGCACACGAAAGAACAGCAGACAGAAATAAATATCCGAAGAATTTTCTCATAATAGTTCAATTAATAGTCAACAATTTAATAAAAGTTCGTTACGCTCTATATAGAGCGTAACGAACCAATCCTGTCAGTTTCTACCAACAACAACCTTTACCGACCTATTACCGTACTTAACTATATATATACCCTCAGAAAGAACTGATTCAGGATTAACAAGCATTCCGGATACAGAATATACCAAACTTCCTTTTGGAACAGATAAGCGTCCATTCACGCACTTAACCTTGAAATCTTCGTCAGCAACAGAAGAAATACCTGTAGCAGGATTCCAACCATCATTGTCACCAGCAGAAAGCAGAGTAAGACTAAAATTGTCTGCGGAAATCCATGTTCCTTCAAAAGCAACACCGCCATACTTCTGCGTGAATGTAGAATCACAAGTGAATCCCATTGTAAGTGTATGGTCCTTAACCTCTATTTCTACAGATGTGTAGTGCCAACCACGTCCTGTTCCATTGTTTACTAAAAGAGTATCCAATTCAGGATCTGTCGCAGTCTCGCCTCCATCAGTTCTCTTATACAAATCAGCGAATATTGAGCCATAAGAATCTGTGCAGACAAGAATAGAGTCGCTTCCGTCAGCAGCAGACGGACCGCCCACTTCTGAAATGTTTATCTTTTCAAGCTCAACCTGTGACAAAGCAACAGTAGAAGAATCGTTATCTGCAAAAGCATAAACATACAGTCCCACCTCACTTGTTGTTCTTGTCATTGCCGAAACTCTGTATCGTCCGTTAGGAATAGATTCTATTGTCTGATAGACATTGAAGAGCAAAGTACCTGCTGTTGGGTTCCAAGAGTCAAAATAAGTACCTGCCGTATTTCCGTCAACCTGCTGTCCGCTACCAGCAAAGCGTTCACATCCTACCACTGTACCATTCCAGCCCTTTGGCAACACTGTATTAGAATTTGTATCAACACCCGGATTGACAATCAAGCCTGTGAAATCTGTGCCACCGCTAAGAATGATGTCGGCAGCTTCACACTGCGACATTGCCTTCTCAAGTTCTGCAACATAAGCGTCTATCAATGTTTCTTCCGGCAACAGTTTCATTGCTATAAGAGAATTTGCCTGTCTGCTAATGTTATCATCGAGCACGCTCTTTGCAAAAGCATCTTCCACCTCAAGTTCCTCAGCTGTTTGCAATGTAGGTAGATATCTGTCATAGAATGCCTTCAATATATTCTCAAGACTATCCATCTCAGTATAAGTGGCATTCTCTGAATTGATTTCTTTCTTCATGCAATTCACGAGATTGCTTGCCATATCATAAACCTTGCCTGTATAAACATTAGTCTCCACAGAATCGGTCAATGCCTTATATACACCAGCCATCAACCCGTTCTGCTTATTTACAGATTTATAAGCTTCTGCCATCGCATCTTTAATCACCATTATCGCCTGTTTGAGTTCAGCGGCACCAGAAACAGATTCATACTGTGACATAGTATCAACCAACATCTTCTTGTCAGCAGCAAACATCATAGTGTCAGCCATAGCCTGTCCGTCAACCAAAGACTTCTCTAATACCGGTTTCAAAGTTTCCTCGTTCAAAGCTCCGCAATAAAGCAGACGGAAGTCTCTTACAAGGAACCAACCCACAGCACCGCCACCGCTTTCAGACTCGAAACCAATGCGCAACTTACCGTCATAGACAGGAATCATTGCAGTACGGAATGTTTCCCACTTAGCCATCTCTGGAGAAGCAAAGTTTGAATACACAGAGTCAGAGAGTGAAATAGCGTATGCGTGCTGCTGATAGACAGCTGTTTCCTCTGTCCATCCGAGACATTCAACTCTATACCATCCGTCTTGCAGACCTTCTATATCCTGATAAAGATTCATGTGGTTGAATTGCCATGTCCAACTGTTATAGCAAGTAACGGCCTCACCAACTTCTTCTGCAGGCTTGTGTACAGGATAGAAGCAATTACCTTCTCCCGGAAGTCCCGTATTTTCCGATACCCATCCTTCTGAACTCAAAGCGCAATCCTTTGAGTAAGCGTATGGAACACGGAAGTTCGGAGCCTTAATCATATAAGTCATTTCTGCCGGAGTCTCTTCTGTTGCGTTAGGAATCTGGCTGTCATAATAAGCGCGGATAGCAGACTTCAGTGTGTTGTATGCTGAAATCAATGCATCAACACCTGAATCCTCAGAAGAAACCACCTCATCAGCCGCCTGATAAGCTGCCTCCAACTCGGAAAGTCCCGGATAAAGAACCTGTGATTCAAAGAGATATGAGCACTCATCGAAAAGGTTGACAAAATCAGCAACCTTCTTCACAGCATCTTCCACATTGCTTATAAATGCGCCAATCTCTTGTGCAGCTTCCAGATAGATAGGTGCATTGTGGTCATCACCTGCTTCCAAGACTTTGTTCTCCATATCCATCTTGAAGTCTGACACGTTCCACTGCATACCCGGATACTTGTCCAACTTGTCATACAAGACATCAAGCTGCGACAATGCCTTCTCAAACACCTTGTTCAACGGAGTCGGCAGTTCGACAAGCTTCCAATAAGAGTTCTGGTCCATGCCCTTGTCGCAATAGATACCGGTACCTTCACCACCGTCGTCAACACCCCAATACTTATTTGAGTGAAGATTCTTTATTCCGATGTAATCTGTTCCCGGAATTTCCTCCAGACGATATTTAGCCTTTGTGATTGCTGTAGGCAATTCTTCCTGAAAGACGATGCTCCAGTAGTCCCAGTCCCAATCGACTGTAATCTTACAAACCCAAGTGTTGTCAACGGCAGCCTTAATCATGTAAGTGCCTTCCTCACCTTCAACTGGCAAAAACTCGAAAGCCTGTCTTTCGTCGTCCATGTCAGCAACCTGCTGCAAAGGCTTATTGTCCTCTGCTTCAACTCGGGTAAAAGCCAAACCATTGGCATTTATAATCTGGTAATACTTGAAAGGTTCAGGCATTACCGTCTGCGACATGATGCACATAGAATACATCAATGACAACAATGATAAAATTTTCTTTTTCATACTGATAAAATTTATTTGTCAACAATTTCAATTTATCCATTATTCCTTGTTTCAACCGCCAAGAGAATCAATAATGCGAAACAACAAGTTTGCCGTCGCTCACCTCAATCTCCGACATATACAGAGCGGAAGCGCGCGAATGACCGTCTTTACGGAAATGTCTGAAATAGACAATGTATGCCTTGTCGCCACACACCGCAATGTCGGCATGTCCACCCAACATCAAGTCAGGCATACGCGTCCACTCCCTTGCGTCATCAGAGCGATATACAGCCAGTCCGCTGTAGTCTCCTCTCGGGTCTGTAACCATCCAATAGTAGCCACCCATCTGGAAGACAATCGGTGCCTCATGGTTGATTCCTGTTATAGCCGGCTTTCCCGCAAGCTCCCACTTTTTGAAGTTTTTGGTCGTTGCCAGATTGGTGTCTCCTTTATAAGTGTACCACAAGCCGATACTACCGTCAGGAAGTGCATGTACAGCAGGGTCTATCACATTCTGCTCCACTGGTACAAAACCTTCGAACTTCCATTTCCAAAGGTTCTTGCTTGTATAATGGGCAATGATGCCATCTCCGCGCCAATCATACTGTACTCCACGGATATAAGCCACGAACATGTGATACTCTTTCCCTATCTTGCGAACACAAGGTGCCCAGAATGTATTGTGTCCCGGCTCCATCTTCAGCCCCTCGGCTATTCCGAAATATCTCCATGTCTTGCCGTTATCCGAAGAAATACCTATGCCTATGTCTGAACCATAGACCCATGCTGTGCCTTGTGTATCTACATTCGCACGACGCTGGGTGTAGAACAGCCACCATTCCTTTGTTTCTTCATTCCATACCAGACTCGGGTCTGCGGCTCCGTCATAGACCGGATCGCGGAACAGAGGAGACGGAATATGCTCGAAATCTATTGTCTGAGCCTTCACTCCCATCCCAAAAAGCAAACCTATTATTACCGCCAAAATATATCTAATCTTCATATTCTCGTTTTTTTTTATTTTATATGTGAAACATTAATCCATAAGAGATATTGTCAATTTTATTTTTCCGCCTTTACAATACGTGCGTTATATATTGCTCCCGTCCAAGTAGGAGTTCCATCAAAGCGAATCTTAATGGTTTCTTTTCCTGATGTGAACTCTTTCGGCAAATCATAGCCTATTTCAAAAAACTTGCCCGGACTGTTCATATATATCTTCTGCACCACAAGCGTCTGTTCATCTACTGATATGGTAAATTCCTTCTCCGGAGTTTCACCTCCCCAGTATGTGACAATCAGTTTCATAGGAACATCGGGCAGAACCTTCATGTCGAAAGCAAACCATCCTCCAGTCCATGCGGCTCTCCATTTCTTCCTGTTGAATATACCGTTTCCTATGCTGTTCCCGACAAGCTTATGGTCACGCTCAGGCTGCATCTCGCCCAGTGCCATATAGTCAACAGTTATCTTCTCCAACTCCTGTATGTGCCTCAGTTCCGCCTTATATTCTTCCTGCACACGGTTCCAGTTCTCACGACTGAAAAGGTCCCAATAGACCATATAGTGCTGATGGTGCAAATGACAAAACGGACGCAGCTCTACATCAAACGGTTCGCCTACATTTTCTGTACGGAAGCGCAAAGGATAATCGGACACTTTCTTCAGCCACTCACCTACAGGACGACCATCGGTTATCAACACCGGTATGTCTTTCTCCAGATTCGGCTCTTCCCGTCCCAATGCTCCGGCAAGCAATACAGGCCCATAGAATATGCCTACACGGTTCGGATTGTCAGGCATGGCTTCCGTCCGATAGACCAGATGGAACTTGGCTTCCACCACATCCCCGTCTTTCCACTTTCTCTCTATGGAGACATATCTGCCCCCCTCGGAAGAAACCGTCATTCTCTTCCCGTTGACATAGATTTCCATGCCATTGCTCCATTGAGGATGACGAATACGCAAGGTACGTTTAACTCCACGCTCACACGCAATACGGAATACAGCCGAACTGTCGGAAGGTATTTCCGTGGTCTGCGTCACCACAAGCCCGGCATCCTTCCAGTCGAGTTTCGATGGTATGAACAGATTGACATACAGGCTGCCGTCCGCTCCCTCTGCATAGATAAAGGATGAGTATTTCACGTGGTTCTCCACACCACTGCCCGAACAGCACACAAACGAATTGAACTTAGACAAATAGCCTCTTGCACCGCCCTGAATTAGAGGTGTATAATATACTCCCATTCCGTCCTCTGGATTCTGTGTCGCAAGAATGTGGTTATAGACAGCCTTCTCATAATAGGCTGCATAACGCTCTTCGTTAGTCCACGAGAACAGATGCTCTGTCAGTTTCAACATATTATATGTGTTGCACGTTTCCGATGTTGAAGTGCCCAAGCGGTCATTAAGCTTACCCGGAGCACCGAAATGTTCCCCATCGCTGTTTCCGCCATTGACATACGTATGGTTCTTCACAACTGTCTCCCAGAAGAAAGACGCGATGACAGAGTCTCTCTTGCTGCCTGTCAGTTCATACATACGTGCACAGCCGACCATCTTAGGCACCTGCGTGTTGGCATGTAATCCTTCGAGCTTATCCACCTTTTCCGCCAAAGGACTCATCACCACTTTATGAAAGTCAAAACGCTTGGCAAGCTCCAGAAACTTCACCTCGTTCGTGATTGAGTACAGATTTGCCAATGCTTCGTTCATTCCTCCATATTCACAAGCAAGCACAGCCTGCATCTTCTCATCGTCAAGCCCGGAGAAAGTGGCATACATGAAATAGCCTAAGCCCTTTGCCACTTCCAAAGCCTTGTCATTGCCCATCTTCTCATACACGTCAATCAATCCGGCAAGCACCTTGTGCATCACATAAAGCGGCACCCATCCACCGTTGAGGTCAAAGCCCTGCGAATAGACCGTCCCCGAAGCTATCTCGGCAAATATGCGTTTGCCGTTAGGTGTGGCAGCTACATAACCATTGCCGTTAGCTTTCTGACATTCCGCCAATTCGTCTATCATGTAGGAAATCCGGTCGTAATAACGCTTGTCGTGAGTATAAGAATAATACAAGGCACAAGCCGACAGATAATGTCCGAGAAACTGACCTGCCACACCGTCGCTCTCCCAACTGCCATATTTGGAATCGCGCGGGGTCAGACCCGCTTCACTCCTGAATCCGCTGAGCATTTTGTCAGGCTTCAGTTCAAGCAGATATGCTGCATCCAGATCCTGAGCATACCTGAAAGGACCTGTCGTAACACAGACTTCACCATGCGTAAAAAGTTTTGAAGCCAATGAAGGTGCATCCTCAGCCTGTGCAGGTACGAAGGCAAAAGCGCAAGCAAATAAAAAAGTATTTATTTTCTTCATAAGATATTAGTTAGTATCGTTTCGTTTTCTTTGCAGAAATATGTGTCAGGCACATTGGATAGAAACAAATGCACATTTTAGTAAATATGCACACAATCACCTTACCTTAAACACAGTGCAAAAATAATTACTACACCCACAATCGGCTTTCTTCATATTTGCAATCTCCTATGTTTTTTTTGCACACAGCATACAACCCCATTCTCAAGCAAATATAGAGGCTTATGTAGCACTTGCAGCAACACTGACCTTGGGACATTTTAGTAGCTATATGCCGTTTTTTCAATGTGACAAAATGATATTTTCGCCCAAAATAAAAATTTAACACTTGGAGCGATTTTTTGTCGATAACGAAAAAACGAAAAATTCGACACAGAGATAAATTATTGAAAATCAATGTGATACAAAATTATTCAAAATACTCAAAAAAACGCACTGGACGCAATTTTTCAATTTTTTTTGAATGCTTTGATAATGTATTGACTATTAATATGTTATAACGGATTTTGCCATTTTATCCCTCAAATGCCGTTTCGAATCCACTTACTTTTAAGTTTCTGTTTAGACATTCTTTCAGAATAGTGAATTATATACTTTTTAACATTTTTACCGGGCTTCGTTGTCTTTTTCTCCGCTTCCCACTGTTTTCAAATTTTCAGTGCGCTGTCGTCAAATTTTCAGCGCACAGCAAATAAAACAGCAGCGCGCTGAAAATAAAAAAACACTGTGCTGTTTTTAAAAAAACAGTGCGCTGAAAATTTGAAAACTTAGTACTTTTTTTCAAGAAACTCTTCGCTGAAAATAAATAAATGTGAAAGAATCATTCCAAAACGAAACACTATTTCACAATTCGCAGAGCCTTCAGAAAACGCGTGTAAAAGCCCCATTCTCCGAGAAAAGCTCGATGCGCTTCATTTTGACGCGTGCCAGAGGGCTTGGATTTTTAACATTTGACAAAATCAAAAAGATAGAAAATCCACAAGAAACAAGCAAAATCAAAAGCACAATTTCTTAAAAGCTATCATTTTGTCAAAACAAAACATGCCTCAAAAAAACGTATTCAAAAATTTTTTTATGGAAGCCTTCGCGCCCTCTCTGCTTGATACCTCCATAGGGTGTCATAGAGGTCTCCTTCAGGCTCTATTTTCACCTGAAAAAGCAGAAAGGGAAAGGCAAAAAATAAATCGCAAACAGATAATTGTACTCCATTGTGAAGTATTTACATGCTTTTTTACACCTTTATTTTCCCTATTAAAACATTTTTATCCAAAATACACATAAAAAAGAATAACTTATTTATGCATAGAATGTATGAATCTCATTATTTTATAACTTTACATCGTCAATGTAACTATCAATGGAAATAAACTACATTCAATGACAAAAAGCCAATGAAAAAAATTGAATACGAAGTTGTACATAATAGCCAATATAATTCGTTCAATGTAGAACAAATGGTATGCAAATTCTTTCCTCGCCAGATGCATTGCCACCAAGAACATGAACTTGTACTCATACTTGCTGGTCATGGTCTATGCTTTGCTGGTGACGGTGTGATTGAAATGCAACCATTCCACTTATATTTCATCGGAAGCGGACTGCCGCATTTCTTCAGAAGTGACAACCGCTATTATCAAGACGACTGTGAGGACGTATGTCACTCATGCTACATACAATTCAAAGATAACATCCTGCCGGGCGACTATCACAACATGCTCGGATGTGCCAATATATCCAAACTCATCAAAGCAGGAGAAAACGGAATTGAATGGGATTTGTCACAACATCCGCAAATGCAGGAGTCGATAATGAAACTGACGAACTGTCGCGGATTTGAGCGTTTGCATCTGCTCTACTGGATTCTTGACGAACTGGGTAAATGGATTCAGCAAACAGAAGGAAACAAGATTTCTTCGCTGTCGAAAAAAGATTTGAAAGCCAACGGCGAATCGACCTATTGCAGGATTGTTGAATTTATCGATTTGAAATTCCAAGAACCTATCACATTGGAAGAAATTGCCGACCATGCCGGCATGAACCCAAGTGCGGCATGTCGATACTTCAAGAAGAAAACCGGGGAATCCATTTTTAACTTTCTTCTCAGAATAAGACTCAATTATGCAAAAAGGAAACTTTCTGAAACAGACATCCCTGTATCGTCTATTGCCTACGATTCAGGCTTCAACAATATAGGCAACTTCAATGTGCAGTTCAAGAAGTTTACAGGATATACTCCCTCGCAATACAGGGAATTATATTAAAAAAATGAAAACAACAAAAAGCTAATGATATTCAATCTGTTGACATGGGAAAATATAATTTTGACAAGATAATAGACCGTCACGGCACAAATGCCTTAAAGACGGATGCGTTAGAAGAACTATATGGTTCTTCTGACCTAATCCCCTTGTGGGTGGCGGACATGGACTTTGAAACTCCGCACTTTATCACGGATGCCCTCCGTGAAAGACTTGAACACTCGCTGTTCGGATACACCGTAGAACCCAAGGAATACTGGCAGACAGTCATAGACTGGCTTGCATCACACCACCAGTGGAAGGTGGAGCGTGAATGGCTCACCTACATTCCCGGTGTTGTGAAAGGCATCGGCATGGCAATCAATGTGTTCGTCAAAGAAGACGAGAAAGTCATCATCCAGCCACCGATATATCATCCTTTCCGCCTCACTCCGCTCGGCAACAAGCGGGAGGTTGTCTATAATCCTTTGAAACGGCACGAGAACGGCTCATACTCTATGGATTTTGAAAACCTTGAAAAAGTGACTGACGACAAATGTCGTCTGCTGATACTTGCCAATCCTCATAATCCTGCCGGCATTGTCTGGGACAGAGACACTCTTGTCCGCCTTGCGGATTTCTGCCATAAGCACCACCTCACCGTCATATCGGACGAGATACACTGCGACATGGCACTATGGGGAAACCGCCATATTCCTTTTGCCACAGTATCACAGGAAGCGGCTGATTGCAGCATCACTTTCGGTGCACCGTCAAAGACTTTCAACATTGCCGGCATCGTCAGTTCATACACAATAGTCCCCAATGAAAAACTCCGCCATAAGTTTTTCTCTTGGCTGCAAGCCAACGAGTTGGACATGCCGAACATGTTTGCCCCGATAGCCACAATCGCCGCATTCAGCAAGGGAGAAGAATGGAGAAAAGAAATGCTGCACTATATTGAGGGGAACATTGATTTGGTCATAGATTTCTGCGCCCGTCATATTCCTGAAATTAAACCGCTGCGTCCGCAAGCCTCTTATCTTGTATGGCTGGACTGCCGCGAACTAAAAATGACGCATAAAGAGCTACAGGATTTATTTATTCACAAAGCGCACCTTGCACTGAACGACGGTGCGATGTTCGGAAAAGAAGGCGAAGGTTTTATGAGAATGAACGTAGCTTCTCCTCGCAGTGTGTTGCTTCAAGCACTGGAACAACTGGAGAAAGCCGTAAGAAGTTAAAATTCTATTTTTAGACAGGCATATTGCATTAAGCAAAATCCCTCTACTTCTGGCAAACTCATTGGGTGTATTCACTGACTCCTCATACTTATATGTGTATATTAAGCATGAGGAGTCAGTGAATACATCCACTTTAAACAAAAAAGTTCTGTGAATACACCCACTTAAAAATCGAATGCATCCACAGAACAATAAATTAATTAAAAAAACTTCTTATTCAATGAAGAATTTATGCTTCAGCTGCTTTCCCGGCAACTTAAATGTCAGTTCGATGAAGTTTTCTTCATCATCAAGACAATCTTCATCATTATAAGTAATTATAATATCATCTCCTTTTGCCTTAGCCGCAAGCTGCGAAGCACAGTTCGCTTTCATCTTCGGCATGGCAGAGGTCTTTATCTTACGTCCTTTAAACATAAGTGAGACAATGTATCCATCAATGCCATTGCGTCCCTCCACAGAGATAAGAGCCGGTATCTTCTTATACCTGTTGACCACACTCTCCACCCACTGTTTGCGCGCATTGTCGAAGAAATACTCCACAGCTGGCTTCAGTTTGGCAATACATGCATCTATTTCTTCCACAGACTGAATCTCATCCACATTCTGTTCCATTTCCGTAACAAGTGCCACCATTTCCTCATCGCGCTTGTTAAATTCCTCCTGCAAAGCATACAGTTCGCCTTTTGTGAAAGGATAGCGCACACTGAAGCTATATACTATCTTACCGCTTTTCTTCTCCGAAAGCTTTTCCCAATAAGAATCAGAGGCTTTGGCAAAAGTAATGCCGGAAATAAAAGGCAAAGCACCAACCTGCACAGTACTCTTGGAACGGAACTCGGCAGTGGCATCCACATCGTGCCCTTTAGTAAGCTGTTCGATGAGATTCTCCGATGAGAACTCTATGTTCTGCGCCACAGACTGTGCAATCTGCAATTTCACATTATCCAAACACTTCTGCTTGGCACCTTCCAAGTTGTCATCCGTAGCTGTAGCAATGATGAAGTTCTCCTCCACATTGCCCACCCATGTAGGCACCTTCTTCTGGCTTCGCTCAACCACTTTATAGTCTTGGGCGCAGACAGTTGCAGACAGCATCCAACATATCACAGCACATCCACATACTCTTGCCAGCATAGCTATCATACTTATATTCTTTATCTTCATAGGATTTCCATTTAAAGAGGTTTACCATTCTACCGGCAGATTATGTATCACAATCTTATAGTCACCAACTTGCAGCTCCACAAGAGGAAGTTCAGAATACTCTTTTTCCACATTCTGCAATTCAAGCACACGCCCTACAGCCACACCTTTCGGCATTTTATTACCGTATCTATTACTCATATAGCCATGCGCATTAACAAAAACCCATCGCGTGAGTTCACCCCCTTCTGGCGCAAAAGCAGAAATACATCCGAAATCAGCATTCATGTCGCGCTCTTTATTGACCACACGGTAATTGATGCGTATGGCTTTTGAAGCACGGTTTCCTTTGCAGTATATGAGTTCAAAGCCCAATTCATCACTGCTGATATCGACAGTCCATTTGTTTTTCTGTACTTTCGGTGCTTCGGCTACAGGTGCTTCTTCCGCCACCGAATCATTCTGCTCTTCCTCCATGACAACATCCTGTTCCGGTTCTTCATTCAGAAGCTCCTCTTCCGGGTCTTTTGCAACTTCCGGCTCTTCCTCTCTGCGTTCCGGCAAAGGAAGTCCGTTGGTCTCATAATACTCGGCAATACGTTTGCGCGCATTACGTATGAAGCGCACATACACAGGATCTGTCACCTTTATGCTTTTGATGATGGAGTTAATCGCCTCCGATTCACTGCCTACAGCACTTGCCTTTACATCGACCGTAACAGAATTATACACACTGCCGTCATATTTGTTATGAACCACCAACGAGAACTCTCCTGAAACAAGAGAAACATCACGCAACAAACCGTCCGTTTTCTTGGTCTGCCCCAAACGGAGTTCCGGTTCAATGACAAAAGCGTCAGTGAGTGTCACAGCACCCGCATTGTTGCGGGCAATAATCTTCTCCACTTTCTGCTTCAATGCTTCTTTCTGGTCTGCCGTAAGTTTCTCAGATTTCGGCATTCCAGCCATAAAATTCACAGCACTTTCCTGTGCTGCCGCCTCAAACGAAACGGCAGCCATCAGGAAAGCCACTATTGTCAAACTAAGATTCTTCATATCCAACAGTGTTTAGTTATTTGATTGTAACCACAATGCCCTGTCCTAAAGTAACGATAGAAGCCTGATATTCTCCAGCAAGACGCTCATTGAGGAACTTACGAAGGGCATTTCTGAAATTGGAAATTGTGTATGCTCGTCCGGTCTTTTCATCCCAGATAGGAATCCTCACTGTAAGGTCAATTATCTTATCGCTTGAACGGCTCATGTCATAGCTTCCATTCATGGCATTCGCCGCCAGCCAGTCTTCAAGCTCCACCTTAAACTCTTCTCCGCTTTCCGGTGAAGGCTGATCGAAATCCCAGTCATCCACATTCGCATCAATGACCATCTGTACAGAAAGTTCGCGTCCGTTACGCACAATCTCAAAGAATGCTGTCTGCAATGTCGTGAAAAATTCTCTCTTGACTTTCGATATCGCATAGTCAGCCAAACGCACGGAGTCTCTCGTCATGTATCTTCCGCTGAGGAACGTAGAGCTCGCAAGTGTCGTGGCAGTCTGCTTCTCGATAGCGTTCAGTTCGAGCGAAACTTCGCCCTGATTGTTCGGGCGAGGGATAAAATTAACCTTTGCCGTCACCACGATATCCGTCGGCAGATTCTGAATCATCATGCTGACAGCATCACTCTGCGAACCGTCCGTGGTCAAGTCTGAATTTTTCGACTTCTGAAGCAAAGAAATGAAATCTTTCGTGCGATAGCCGTGTTTACTAAATTCGCTTGTCACCTTGCTTACGGAATGACTCAACATCTTGTTGTTTTCAATTAAACGACGCACATCCTCGTTCTCGCGTGCAAAAGGCACAACCATCAATGTAGGCATGTTGGACATTTCCACGTGAGAAGCTCCTACTCCGGCAGACTGGTTGAGGTCGCGCATCAGAGCGTCATAGTAGATTTCAACTTCCACCTTGACCCTATAATTGCCACCGACTTTCACCACATCGCCCACTTCCTCGAACTCACCGACAAACACAGAGTATCTGCCATCTTCAAACAAACGGCGTTCATAATTCTTATCATGGGAATATGCCAAAGCCTTTCCGTTATTTACACCTTCCACACCATTATATAATAAGGTGTAGATTGCCGACTTCATCGCCATTTCCAGAGCTGTTTTTTTCTTGTCGCTCTGTCCGGACGCACGTAGTTTTACCGTATTTCCATTACTGCTCACAAGAACAGCGTCACTCATGTATTTCGTCTGTGCATACAAACCCACAGTGAAAGCGGTCAACAACCACAATGCGCAAAATACTATAACTTTACTCTTCCTCATTTAATACGTCTTTTATAAAATACACAACAACTTAGTACTCACTAAACAAACTTTTCTATTTCATATAGGATTTGACGACCAACGTTTCTCCGTCGCGCATGGCATTAAGAATCAAATCACCGCCTTTCTTCACCTTACAGCGTGACACTTCCTCGCCTTCAACAACATCGACAGATATGTCGCCAATAGTCTGTTTCACTGTTTTTCCGGCAACCAGACGCATCACATACACCGTGAAATGGTCTTTGCTATACACCCCGCTGCCGCTACCTATATTAATATATACTTGCTCCGCCTTACCGTTGTTCTCCTTGCTCACTTCAAGTATCGAGCCTTCAATCTGAAACAATGCCTTTATGAAATCTGTCATATTCACCGACTTGGCAAGAACGGTGGATACCGACTCCGCTTCCGTGTCTTCCGTAGCAGATTTGGAATAAGATTTCGTCAGAACTACCGTCCCATCCTTCACCTTTGTCAACTTAACGTAATACATCAGTTTGCTTTCATAGCTGACTTTCACTTTTCCGTCTTTCTTCTGCTTCTCTTTACGCGAAGTTGTAAAACTTACTATCTGACCGGAAATGACATATTCCGCGCCCAAAACCCCGATGGCACTCAAACGCTCCATGTCTGTGTCCTCGCCGAGAGCCATGTCGCCCCTTGTGCGGCGCAACTTCTCTATCGTCTGCACTTTGTCCGACTCAACATCGATAATCATGAACCTGCCAGGCTCTACCGTCTTCTGAATCACGTTGTTACGCAACACGTCACATACTTCCCGTCTCACCCCCGAAGGATTAGAGAAATAGTCAATCAACACAGACACCTTTCCGCGCGGCTTCACTTCATCCTGTGCATGTCCAAGAGAGAGAACACACAAACAAACAAAAAAAAACAGCAACCTCTTAGTCATAACAGCCTAATTCTATTTTCAAAGAGAAATATAATCGGATTTAATATCATCCGCAAATAATAAAAATCATTAGATTCACGTCAGACAAAACCCAGACGCACGCTTCAAGATAAAGAGTCTCCCCTATCCGAATGCGTCAACCAGTCCCATCAATCGAAGAGACCGAACCTCTCGTAAGACTTGACCAACATTGTCTCACCATCGCGCCAAGCCTTGAGAATCAAATCACCGCCCTTCTTCACCTTGCAGCATGAGATGTCGCTGCCTTCAACAGACTCGACAGACAAGTCGCCAATCTCCTTGTTGATGGTTCTGCCAGCAACTTGACGCACGGCATACACCATGAAACGGGTCTTCTCCGCGATGCCGTTTTTGCTTCCCACATTAATATACACTTCTTCCGCCTTGTTTTTTTTCTCCTGACTGACTTCAAGAACTGTACCCCAAATAGGGAACATCGCCTTTATGTTTTTCGCCATCTTACCCGCCTTAGCCACAGCCGACACCATAGACTCACGCTCTGTGTCTTCGGTAGCACTGTTTGAATAAGAGTTTGATGTTACCAACGTTCCGTCCTTTACTCTAATCAAATTGATGGTGTAAGAAACCTTGCCTTCATAGCTTACCGTCACCTTACCATCCTTCGATTTCCTTTCTTTTCGAGCGGAAGTAAGGCTTGTTATCTGACCAGAAAGGACATATTCAGCACCTAATATGCCGATTGCGCTCAAACGCTCCATGCTGTTATCTTCGCCGACAGACATGTCGTTCTGGGTACGGCGCAACTTCTCATTCGTCTGCACATTGTCCGATTCCGCGTCTATTGTAATCACCCTTCCCGACGCAATGGCACTTGCCAGCACATTATTACGCACAATAGCAGCCTCCTCTTTCTTCATATTTGAAGGGAAAGTGAAATAATCTACAAACACAGTTGGTTTATCAGCCGGTTCTACTTCATCCTGTGCAAACCCCAAAGAAAAAGTAAACAAGCTCACCAAAAGAAATAATAATTGCTTAACCATAATCTTATTAATTTATATAAGTATAATTCCATTTTCAACGGCAAATATAAAAACAAATAGTAGTTTTCACAAATAATCCTACTTTTTTTCAAATAATAATACAGGTTAATAAGATTTGCGGATATACAAGGAACACAAAAAGAGTCTATGGGACAGTTTTAAAAATCATCAAAGCGGATAAAAAAGCAGACTTCTCCGTTGTTCCAAGCCATCTTCATAACCAAAGAAAAAAACAGCGAGTAACAACGGAGAAGTCTCTTCTTACATTAGCGCAATAACGTTCAGACTCACAAGCGCATCTACTTGATTATCACCACAAGCCCCTGCCCCATCGTAACGATCGAAGCAGAATACTCTCCGTTAAGACGCTCATTCAAAAACTTGAAAAGAATATTCCTGAAATTCGATATGGTGTATGCTTTCCCTGTGCTCTCATCCACGACAGGGATTCTCGCTCTAAGAACTATTATCTTGTCGCTCGACCGATCCATATCATACATGCCATTCTTCGTATTCGCCCCTCTTAATCATAATAATATTTCGAACTCATAAATATTCCTCCCCTTTTCTCCCCTTCCAATTTCATTTTTTAGCTTATGAAATCAAAGCTGACAAAAGTCCAGCAAATATACAAACAAAATAACTGAGAGCAAACAGACAAATCGTTTTTTGAAAAAATGTTTATTTTAACACTATTTATTCAAATATCATCAGAAAGAAAAAAATCAAGCGTTTAAGAATCATCTATAATTTGTTCACATCATCGTTACAAAGGCAGATTCTCATTTATAAGAATACACTTACAGACTTTTCCACGTATCTGCATAATTTTTTTTCAACAGTCCCCCCAATTCTATCGAATACATTCATATCAGTAACAAAAAAATATACTGAAAGCCATTTTCCAAAATGACAAAATGATATTTTCGCCCAAAATAAAAATTTAACACTTTGGGCTATTTTTTGCCGAGGACGAAAAAACGAAAATTTTTGATTAAAGATAAGTAATTGACAATCAATAGAATACAAAAATGTCAAAATGCTCAAAAAAAACGTGTCGGACGCAATTTTTCGGATGTTTTGAATATTTTGATAATTGATTGATTATTAATTTGTTACATCCGAATATGCCGTTTTTATACCCAAATACCACCTTAAAACCATTCATTTTAAAGCTTTTGTTCAGACACTTTTCCAAAGCAGTGAATTATACACTTCTTAACATTTAAACCGAACTCTGCTGTCTTTATTTCTGTTCTCCAGTGCTTTTTCAAAAAATCTACGCTGAAAATTTCTCCAATCTACTAAGTTTTTAAAATTGTAGCGCACTGAAAATAAAATTACAGTGCGCTGAAAATGTGACGACAGTGCGCTGGAAATTTGGAAACTTAGTAGTTTTTTCCAAAAGCCTCTTCGCTGAAAACAAATAAATGTAAAAGAAATATGCCAAAACGAAACACTATTTCACAATTCGCGGCGACTGTGGAAAATGAGCGTAGAAGCCCCAATCTCCGGGAAAAGTTCGGTGCGCTTCATTTTGACGCGTGCCAGAAGGCTTGGAATTTTAACATTTGACAAAATCAAAAAGACAGCGATTTATTCGGGAAACCGAATTTAAGATTTTCATTTGCCAAAACAGCTTACATTTTGTCAGAAAATAAATTTGTTAAAATTTATATATAAAAAATTTTGTTATGGGCTGCAAATATCGACTGAGGCAAATGTACAGATGTGCCACTATTTCCACTTTTCCACCAATAGTTAGATGTATATTTTGCGTGTACCTTCCTCGAAATACGCTCACATAAAAATAGGAATCAGCCAAGTACACATCTATTTAAGATAGTGGCTTGTATCAACAGACTATTTGGCGGGAATTACATATCATAATACACAAGAAAAGTCGTAACACAATATCATATATTATATGATTTATAACTTTTTGAAAAATAATATGATAAAATCATTTAAAAAGTACATTTTATTTTTGGAGATAAAGAAAAACTAGTTACATTTGCAGCATTCAAATCAATATAAACCAAAAAAGGTGCACGATAAGCACACAATAATATAGCATCAATATGAGCGGAGAAAACACATCGCCAGTCAATCCATACGTTTCTGTTGACTGTGTTCTGTTAGGATTCGATGGGAAACAACTCAACGTACTGCTTGTCCGCCAATGTGAGAGCGGCGGCATACACAGCACCGACCACTACAAGCTTCCGGGAAGCCTGATATATATGGACGAAGACCTTGACGATGCGGCACAGAGAGTGCTCAAACAACTTACAGGACTATCCCAAGTGAAGATGGTACAGTTCCGCGCCTTCGGCGGCGCCAAACGTCTGTCCAACCCCAACGACAAAATATGGCTGGAGCGTTTCCACCATCTTGAGCATCATCTTGAACGCATTGTAACCATCGCCTACCTGTCGCTGTTGCGCATCGAAAGGAAGTATAAGATGTTGGACAACAACTACGAAGCATGTTGGATTCCGGTCAATGAACTTCCTCAACTCGCTTTCGACCATAACGACATTGTAAAGGAAGCCATACTCTCCATAAGAGACATTGCGACCATCACTCCATCGAAGATTTTCGATTTGCTGCCACGGAAGTTCACAGCTGCACAGCTCTATTCCGTATATACAGAGGTGATTGGTAAAAAAATAGATCTGCGCAACTTCCACAAGAAAATACAGTCGATGCCATACGTCATTCCGCTTGACGAAAAGGAAAAAGGTGTCAGCCATCGTGCGGCACGCTACTTCCGATTCGACAAGAAGCTTGCATGAGAAGCATCACAAAGAGAAACTAAAAAAAGGAACAAGATAAAAAACAACAAGAAACATGTATCTATTAGGCTACGACATAGGCACATCGTCTGTAAAAGCATCACTTGTGGATGCCGAGACAGGGAAGTGTAAAGCTTCTGCCTTCTATCCGGAAAAAGAAGCGGAAATTATTGCAGTGAAAGCCGGATGGGCAGAACAAGAACCGGAAATGTGGTGGGAGAATCTGAAAGCAGCCACACAGAAGGTCATGACCGAGGCCCGCGTGAAAGGAGAAGACATCAAGGCGATAGGCATCAGCTATCAGATGCACGGACTGGTGTGTGTGGATAAGGCGGGAAAGCCTCTTCGTCCAAGCATTATCTGGTGCGACGGGCGCGCCGTTTCCTACGGCAATGCAGCCTTCGATGCCATCGGACACGAGAAGTGTTTGAGCCATCTGCTCAATTCGCCGGGCAACTTCACGGCCGCCAAGCTGGCATGGGTGAAGGACAACGAGCCGGAAATCTATTCCAAGATATACAAAATCATGCTTCCGGGCGACTATATCGCCATGAGACTCAGCGGAGGAACGATGAACACAACTGTCTCCGGACTTTCGGAAGGCATGTTCTGGGATTTCAGAAACGGTGAGGTGAGCAAAGATATACTTGAATATTACGGATTCGATTCGTCACTGATTGCCGACATCGCCCCTACATTCGGTTTACAGTCAGCAGTCTGCCGTTCTGTAGCAGAGGAACTCGGACTGAAAGAAGGCACAGCCATATCATACCGTGCCGGCGACCAGCCAAACAACGCACTGTCGCTCAATGTGATGAATCCGGGAGAAATTGCAGCCACCGGAGGTACATCGGGAGTCGTGTATGGAGTGCTCGGCGAAGTGAACTACGACAAATTGAGTCGAGTGAACACCTTTGCGCATGTCAACAACACAGAGTCGCAAACTCGTCTCGGAGTACTGCTCTGCATCAACGGAACCGGCATCCTCAACGCATGGATGAAGCGCACAGTCGCTCCCGAGGGATGTTCATATAAGGATATGAACCAACTCGCCGACACAGTAGGCATCGGAAGCAACGGACTGAGCATCATTCCTTTCGGTAACGGAGCTGAACGGATTCTGCAAAACAAAGAAACGGGATGTTCAATCGAGGGTCTGAACTTCAATGTACACACCAAAGCACATCTTCTTCGCGCTGCACAAGAAGGCATTGTGTTCTCATTTAAACAAGGTATAGAAATCATGGAGGGAATGGGCATGAGCATCACGGACATACATGCCGGACATGCCAATATGTTCCTCAACCCGATGTTCCGCGAGACTCTTGCCGGAATCACAGGCGCAACAATCAACCTCTACGACACTGACGGTGCCGCCGGAGCAGCCAAAGGCGCGGGAATCGGTGCGGGCATCTACAAGGACAACAACGAGGCATTCGCCACTCTGGAACATATACTCACCACCGAACCGGACACAAAGAACCGTCAGGCTTATATCGACGCATACGGACTATGGAGCGAGAGACTGGCAAAACACATCAATCAGTAGTGTCAGAGGCTATCGACACCACTTCCATCCCACAAAAGAGCGAGAGAAAACAATATTATAGAATCACAAAAAAGAACAGTTATGTCTAAAGAATTTTTTCCGGAGATAAAGAAAATCCGTTTTGAAGGCAAAGAGTCGAAAAATCCTATGGCCTTCCATTATTATGACGCAGAGAAAATAATCATGGGTAAGCCTATGAAGGAATGGCTTCGCTTCGCTATGGCATGGTGGCACACATTGTGCGCAGAAGGCGGCGACCAGTTTGGCGGCGGAACTAAGAAATTCCCATGGAACGAAGGTACAGACGCAGTAGAAATTGCCAAGCAGAAAGCTGATGCCGGCTTTGAGATTATGGAAAAACTCGGTTTTCCTTATTTCTGCTTCCACGATGTTGACCTCGTAAGCGAAGGCAACTCCGTAGAGGAATATGAGGCAAACCTCAAAGCCATCACAGCCTATCTGAAAGAGAAAATGCAGCAGACAGGCATCAAGTTGCTGTGGTCAACAGCCAATGTGTTCGGTCATGCACGCTACATGAACGGTGCAAGCACCAATCCGGACTTTGACGTGGTGGCACGTGCTATCGTTCAAATCAAGAATGCCATAGATGCTGGCATCGAGCTTGGCGCAGAAAACTATGTGTTCTGGGGAGGACGCGAAGGCTACATGAGCCTTCTCAACACAGACCAGAAGCGCGAAAAGGAGCACATGGCGACTATGCTCACAATGGCACGCGATTATGCACGTTCAAAAGGTTTCAAGGGCACTTTCCTCATTGAGCCTAAACCAATGGAGCCAAGCAAGCATCAGTATGATGTGGATACAGAGACTGTCATCGGTTTCTTGAAGGCGCACAATCTGGACAAGGACTTCAAGGTGAACATTGAAGTGAACCATGCTACTCTTGCCGGACATACATTTGAACACGAACTCGCAGTAGCTGTTGACAATCAAATGCTTGGCTCTATCGACGCAAATCGTGGCGACTATCAGAACGGATGGGATACAGACCAGTTCCCTATCGACCAGTACGAATTGGTACAGGCATGGATGCAGATTATAAGAAACGGTGGTCTCGGAACAGGCGGTACAAACTTCGATGCCAAGACTCGCAGAAACTCTACAGACCTTGAAGATATATTCATCGCACATATCGCAGGAATGGATGCAATGGCTCGCGCACTTGAATCAGCAGCCAAACTGCTTGAAGAGTCTCCTTACAAGCAGATGCTTGCAGACCGCTACGCCTCTTTCGACAGCGGTCTCGGCAAAAAGTTCGAAGAAGGCAAGATGACTCTGGAAGAGGCTTACGAATACGGCAAGCAAGTTGGTGAGCCAAAAGTTACTTCAGGCAAACAGGAGCTTTATGAGGCTATCGTTGCCATGTATGCCTGATTGAAAAGAAGCAAAAGTGTAAATCCAATTATTATATTGCAAGTTTACACTTAACATATTTCATTTTATATAAAAAAGAATCCGCTTTTGTCATCTATGATGAATTGGTATGCCGAATATCTTTCATCACCAACGACAAAAGCGGATTTTTCTTTTCATCCATCTCCTGACAATCCTTCAATTCAGAAACTTCTATTCAAAAAAATGTATAGTTTTTTCCATGAGACAATAAAAATACGTATTTTTGCTGACAGAATCCTTCTGTAAAAAGGATATTCCCCATTGAGACAGAACGCGGTATAACTAAAAGCTGCATTTGTAAGGCAATGAGGGACAAGCCCATGCCGACAACCCTAAAAGGGGGATGTGGGTGGGATACATAAAAAGAAAGGCGTTTACACGACCTTTGTTTCTGGCATATCGAAATCTCGCAAATTCCGAACCACTGCCTCAACAAAGCAACTGTAGATGTCTGCGAGGTGTGTCAATACATATCTCTCATGCTTGGTATATACGGCTTGCCTTTTTGACAAGCTGCCTCCAGCAGAAGATTATGTGTACATATCGGCGTGGGCTTCTGCGTTGCTCGTTCAGCAGTGGTGGGCAATGCGAGAGCCTCGATATGTAGGACGAGTGACAGGTACAGTTCCCGCGCTTTTTCATATATCAATAATCTTCATCAGACCATACTGTTCATTAGGGGAACGCGAATAGTAGAAAGCTGAATAAAAAAGGGGTAGCAGACAGTTAGCCAGCATACTGAACATGAATCTATACTTAAATACTCGCGATGAACTCTATGTCATCAACCTTGAAAAGGTGATGTTTATGCAAGCAGACGACCATTACACTTATATATATTATGTGTCGGGCTACAAATTCATGATTCCTTTTGGCTTGTCCAAGATAGAAACCGCAATGACAAAATATCCGGATGTATCTTCATTTATCATAAGGCTCGGAAGAAGCCACATCATAAACACAAAATGTCTGGCCAGAATAAACAATGCCAAACAAATCGTTGTGCTGTCGGACAATAAAGACAACAACTACACCCTCAAAGTGTCGAAAGCCGTAATAAAAGACATCACCAATCGCTTCACTCTATTATGCGATAATCAGATATCAGAGAACAGCTCTTCATAAAGTTCACGCAAGTATTTTATCACTCCACGCACAAATCCGCAAAACTCACGAATAGTTTTTTCTCGGTCATTTCATTTCCTTTACAAATCATTAAATTTGTCTCATAACCAATTCTAACACAGACAGGCTTATGAGAACAATAAAAATTGGGAGGAAGAAAGATATTAACGATTATGTTATAGATGACCAAACCATTTCTGGGCAACATGCCATCATAACAATCTTGGACAATCAGTCAATCATCATTCGTGATTTAAACTCTCTGAACGGAACGTTCGTAAACAACAAACGCATCACCTCGGACACAGAACTAAAGCCCACAGACACACTCATGCTGGGCAACAAAGTAATCAGTATACAAAGCATACTCAGTGCCCCACAAAAAACAAGGGTTTCCTCCTCTATCAAACAGGAAAATCCGGCAGTACCTCAAAATGTGTCTGCATTCAAGACAATCGGACGCAACCCCGACAATCACATCGTAATTGCTTCAAGTGACGTTTCAAGTAAACATGCCATATTGTATAAGCTGTCAACCGGCGAGATTGTCATTGCCGACAGCAATTCCACCAACGGCACATTTGTCAATGGAGAAAGAATCATAAAACGGACACTTCAAAAAGGAGACAAAGTAAGCATCACACGCAATCACATTTTAGACTGGGAGAATATATTTCCTCCGGTCAAACCTTCAGAGAAAAAGAACCGGACTTGGATTTTTGCATCCATTGCCGCTGTTGCATGTATTCTAATAGCACTTGCCGGTATAGAATGGTATAAAAATCACAGGGATTGGACGGAAGAAGATATATACAAGAAATACAGTGATGCAGTCTGCCTGATATACGTGGACTATGGCTATGTGGTGAAACTCGACAGCCAAGGGGAAGGTGAAAATATACACAAGCTATTAGGCTTGGACGAGAACACACATCTTATATGGGATGAAAAACAAGAAAAAGTGATTGAAGGTACGGCTCAATCTACTGGAACAGCTTTTTTTATTTCTGAAGATGGGAAAATGGCGACCAATCTGCATGTATGCCGTCCATGGCTTTTCTCCAAGGACTCTGAGCACATAGCCCAAGTCATACGTACAGTACTGAAAGTGCGCGCCTTGCAGGAAAACCCATTATACGACACCTACATACCGCAAGTGAAAGTTGTAGGTGAAATTGTGACAATGGGAATAATTCCTAACGGTCTTCCATTCAGCAACACAAATTTTATACCATGCAGAGAAGCAAAAGGACATAGTGACACTAACAAGGATGTGGCTATTGCGCAGACAGAAAACTTCAGACTGCCACAAGGTGTAAATACGATTATAGATATTAACACAGCGGCAGACAACGAGGAAGAACTGACGCAAGGCAAGAAAGTTTATTCTATTGGTTTCCCTTACGGAGTCACAATAGGAAATACGGACAAAGGATTGCAAAACCAAATACAATCAGGAACTATCACCCAAGACAGAGGCGAATATGAATTCGGACATAACGCATCCTCTGCGGGAGGAGCGAGCGGCTCACCGATTTTCAACGTAAAAGGCAAACTAATAGGAATCCATCATGCAGGAATGACAGGAGTCACGGGAGCACAGGGATTCAATATGGCTATCAAAGCCAAATACATCAAAGAACTCAACAATTAATAACTTCAATAAAACAAAAGACTATGGCTACAAAGAAATGTCCAAACGGACACCAATATGACTCAAGCATCTACGGTGATGAATGCCCATTCTGCCCATCAAACAAAACAAACAGCACCACAGTAAACCCGGGACCAGATGGATGGCCACCAGTTGACGATCCAACAAAAAAGACTATACCAATCAATGACCACAACGATATCGCAGGAGGCGGAACCGTCATACGTCACGTAAATCCAACCGGAGAAACTTCCGTTGGGGCTCAATCCAACCGCAAACTCGTCGGAGTTCTTATATCATACGATGAAAATCCGATGGGTGAGGTTTATAAAATATATGAAGGAAGAAACATCATCGGCAGGGCAACGACATCTGATATACCTTTCGTCAAAGACAGCAACATGTCGTCAACTCATCTGCTCATATTATATCGTGAAGCTGAAGGAATATACTGGGCTGAAGACCAAAAATCTTCAAACGGGACTTACATAAATGGGAAATTTGTCGGACGCGACTATGAGCTTCAATCAAACGACGTCATAGTTATAGGTTCCACCAAACTCATCTTCCTCGCTATACCACAGTTTTAACAGCAAAATAATCAGACATGAACAAAACGAACAATATATCTGCATACTGTAACATAGTAGAATTATCAGATATCGGCTGCAAGCGCAAAGCCAATGAAGACTACTGCGGGCATTTTGAATGCGACAACGGTTTAGTGTCTGTTGTATGTGACGGTATGGGAGGACATGTGGGCGGTGCTGTTGCCTCACATTTGGCAATAGACAGCATCAAACAATTCCTGACGACAAACAATTTTAGCGATCCGAGAGTCGCCATTCGTGAAGCAATAAATGTTGCCAACACAGCAATTCTCAACCACACTAATATTCATCCAGAACTGAGGGGTATGGGTTCAACCTGTGTCATGCTCATTGTAAGAGACGGGAAGGTTTACATCGGATCTGTAGGCGACAGTCGAATATATTTGATAAGAAAAAAAACAATAAAACAGATAACCAAGGACGAGTCATTTGTACAGACACTTGTAGACAGCGGTGCCATCACAAAAGAAGAAGCAGAACACCATCCTCGCAAAAACGAAATAACCAATGCACTCGGTCTGCCGGACATGAAACCGGCAACTGTACGTGAGGAAGCCATATTACCGGAAGCAGGAGACTGTTTCCTGTTGTGTTCCGATGGTCTCAGCGGAATGGTTAGTGATGCGGAAATAGAAAAGACTGTAAGCAAACAGAAAGAGTTGTCATTCCATCAGCGCGTAGAAGAGCTCGTGGAAAAAGCCAAACGCAACGGAGGCCTTGACAATATTACAGTACAACTTGTAGAATTTTCTGCTGTTCCCGAAGCTGTCAAAAGTAAAAGCAAAATTATCAGAACAGCTGCAATTATCGGTTCTTCAATAGCGTTCCTTGCTATTATTGCTGTTCTCTTCTTCATACCTAAACAAGAAGAGAAAGAAAGCGAACCTCCACGCAAAAACACAGAGTATTTTGTATTGGGGGAAGGCACAAAGCTGAACATCATCCCTGGAAAAAGCAGGATAAGAATTACAAATGATCCATTAAATCAAACTTTCCCCACAAAGATTCAGTTTTTTGAACAAGAAGGAGCAGAGCCGAATGAACTCGAAAGCAAAGAATGCAATTTATCTGTAAACAGCATTAAAGTGATAAACAGCAATGGTGTAACCCAATTGCTTGTAGGAAGTGCTCCACACAAAGAGGTCATTTTGGAAATAGAAGAAGGCTATAAAGACGATTCGTTGCGCTTTACGCTCGAAGATTCAACTCAAATATATCGTTTTGCTCTGGCGACACCTATAAAAGCAGAAGAAGATTTTGCAGAAGTTCTTCTCAACCATTTTGACAATAAAAGCAAAAAGGAAGGTTCTAAAACAGCGACAAAAGAAGATAATGCCAAAGACACGATGAAAGAAGAATCTAAAGAAGAAGGGGAAAAGCACAACAGCATTCCTGACGAATATACGATACAGGCGAAATATGACGAAAAAGCACCAGAATTTCTCATCATATCCAACAAAGAGGGTACAAACACTAAAAAAATAATATATCTGAATGGATATGATTTGAAAGATGCTTCTAAAGAAGAGTATTATACTGTTCAGAACAATGGAAAAAACATACATTTTTCTTTCAATGACAAGAAGAATACTCTTCCGGAAGAGTTCTCCATAACAGTCTCAGCAAAAAAAGATGGAGAAGAAAAGAATTTTAAGATAAAAGTCAAAGTCGCAAAAAAATGAAAATTTCTGAATATACCATTCTGGATAAAATAGGTGCCGGCGGAATGGGATGTGTGTACAAAGGGAAAGATCCGAATGGCAACACCATAGCCATTAAAATGATGAGCAACAGAGTGACTTGCTATCCAGAGTATCGCAACTTGTTCAACATGGAAGTCAAGACTTTGGCAGAGCTGAACAATCCTTCCGTAGTAAAAATCGTTGGCAGCCCATTCAGCGACAAAGATGGCAACATGTATCTGCCCATGCAGTTTATCGAAGGAGAAACCATAGAGCAACATGTCAAGGCAAATGGTCCATACGATGAAAATTCGGCACGGATAATCATGGGAAAAATTCTCGATGCTATGAGTTACATATATGACATGGGAAAGATTCACCGTGACATCAAACCTTCGAACATCATGCTCCGACCTGACGGCAGTATATGCATCATTGACTTCGGAATAGCTAAAGATGCTCACATATCAACAGGTCATACTGTCGGCACCATCATCGGCACAGAAAACTATATGAGTCCGGAGCAGGCAAAAGGTGACAACATTGATCGGAGAACAGACATCTATTCATTAGGGTGTCTGCTATTCTACATGCTTTCAGGACGAGATGCCATCAAGCAAGGAAGCAACAACCATGAAACGACATGCAACATTCTCGGCAATCAAATTCCAAGCATACGGAGTATTGTACCCGGCACATCCGAAGAGATAGAGAAAATCATATTCAAGGCAGCAGACAAGAATATGACTTTACGTTATCAGTCTCCTCATGAGTTCAAAGCCGCCTTGAATGGTACAACACAACAGACAACAGGCTACATTATGGTGAAGATAGGACGCAGCCATGACAATGACATCGTTATTGACAGTCAATACGTAAGCGGTCATCATGCAGAAATCATCTGCCGTCCAACTAATTCCCCGACAGGGAGCTATGTCTTCGAGTTTACAGACAAAAGCAGCAACGGTACCGGTATAGACGGCAGATTTCTGAAGCATGGCAACCAAAGTATTGCATACGAAGGAACTTCCAACCTACCTCAAATACTTCTTGCAGGCAGAAGTGAATGCATGTTAGACTGGAACAAAGTGATTGCAATCATGAAATCAAGAGGAGGATTAACACCTCCACTCTCACCCCCTCCTCCGCCTCCACCTCTGCCACAAACAGAAAAGTTGGGCATAGGCTTATCTATTCTGTCATTTATATGTCCGTTAGTAGGCTGGGTACTCTGGGGAATATGGAAAAACGACAAGCCGGACAAAGCACAACGCGCAGCCCAAATAGCATGGATCGGCTTTATCATAAATTCAATCATTAACATTATAGTAGGATTATCATCATGAGAACCATTACAATAGGACGAAGTAGTCATTGCGACATTGTAATCCCTTACGAAGGAATTAGTCGTGTACATGCTGAAATAAGCATTGTAGGAAACCAGTACGTCTTCTACGACACAAGCAAGAACGGTTCAAGCATTGGCGGACGAATAATCAACAACGAACGAATATCTGTCACACCGGGAGCGAACATCTTGCTCGCCAATCGCATCCCATTGCCTTGGGCACAAGTATATGCATTACTACCACTACCTCAGCACAAAGAGGTTTTTGATTACGAAGAAGAGACTCATGTATATAAAAACAAAGAACAGCCAGTCATATATTCTTCAGAAGAAGACTCACTGGGCATAGGTTGGGGAATACTTGCATTCTTAATTCCCATCGCGGGATGGATTCTATATTTCTGTTGGAAAGACAAAACACCACACAAAGCAAGTCAGGCAGCCAAAGTCGCATGGATAGGCTTTGGAGTTAATTGTCTGACATCCATTTTATCATCACTATAAAAAAAGACACCATGATAGGAAAAGAAATACTTAACTACCGCATTGTCTCCCTCATAGGCAAAGGCGGAATGGGCAGCGTATATTTAGGAGAACATAAATTCATCAGCAAACAGAAGGCGGCCATAAAGGTGATTAATGCTGATATGGTAAATGAGTTCACAAAAAAATGCCTGAAAGAAGAGGCTGAGCATTTAGCAGGACTCAACCACCATAACATAGTGGCATTCCATGACTATGACATTGACGAAAAAGGAAATATCTATCTTGTTATGGAATATGCTGATGGTAAAAGTCTTGAAGACTACATCAATACCGTTTCCGGACTGATTGTTGAAGAAAAAATATGTCCGTTGTTCGAGCCTATACTCGATGCGGTGGGATATGCCCACAAGCATAACATCATACACAGGGACATCAAGCCATCGAACATCATCATCACAACAGACGGAACACCTAAGATTTTGGATTTCGGCATCGCTACCATCATCAAAAAGGAGGAAGAAGATAAAGACCATCTCATCATGGGAACTCCTTCCTATATGAGTCCGGAGCAAGTAAAAGGTGAACATCTGGATGAACGCTCGGACATATACTCTCTTGGTGTGCTTCTGCACCAAATGTTGACAGGAAATGCACCTTACGACACTACTACTCTCACTGAATTTGATATTAACAAAAAAGTAATAGAGGAACCTCTTCCACGACTGAAAACATATTATAAATATGTGTCAGAAAAGGTGCAGAAAGTTGTAGATAAAGCCACTGCTAAAAAGCCGGAAGACCGTTATCAAAGTTGTGCAGAGTTCAAAAAAGCTCTCCATCTTGCAGTTTATCCACCTAAAATATCCAAATGGGTATGGACAAGCATTGCTGCATGTATTGTTTTAATTATAGGTGCAGGAATCTATTATTGGGATTACAACCGTACAAAAGTCTATTATTATAAAGATTACGCAGAGCAGTGGGGTGTTCCACAAGGCATCGGAGAACTGAGCGAGAAAGAGAAAAGCCATGTTAATCGGTTATACAGATTTGAATACTGTAAACGTAAACTTCTTCGTGTATCACACATTAACAGCAAAGACAAAATCATTGAAGACGAAGAGTCTGAACGTAACGAAAGGCCAATAGACCAATGGCTTTATTATACGGAAAATGGCAAAGTCAGCCGTGTAAAAGTGAAAGACCGCAACGGTAAGGTTCTGTATGTAAAAGCATACAATGACAAACTCAACACACTGGTATTCCAATATGACGATGAACATGGAACAGAACGTACCATGTCCGGACAGACAGTAGGCTACACGCGTGTACTTGAAGATACAGAACAGAAGAAAGGACGCATTTCAAGATGGTGGCTCGAATACGATGATAACGGATACATTTCCAGTGTCAGATATGCAAATCTTTCCAATCAGAATGTGGGCGATGATAACAACATCTATGGTCGTACATATATCCGTGACAACAAAGGGCGAGCTGTAGAAATCCATTATATAGGAAAAGAAGGGCAACCACAACCCACTAAATGGGGACTGGGCATCAAGAAATTCTATTATGATGAGAAAGACAACTGGATTCGTGCTGAATATTATACAATAGATGGAAAGCCTGCTTACGATGATACAGATGGAATATGTATATATGAGATGGAATACGATGACAATGGGAATATCGCATACGCACTCCATAAGGATTCTGACGGTGAGTTGATGATACCAAAGAAAAACGGTATTGCAGGAATGCGCTATTATTATGACCACAATGGATTCCGTATAAAAACAGAAGTTTTAGGTGTGGACAGGCAGCCTTCATACGATATGAAATTAGGTGTTAGTGCTAGTGAAAGAGAATACGATGAGAATGGTTTTATCGTCAAACAGACATACTTGGATCTTGACGGCAAAAAATGCGAAAGTAGAGACAAATATACAACAATCGAAGTAAAAAGAGACAACCGTGGAAATATAATTGAAGCATGGACATATAATGCGGCAGGAGAGCTATGTGAATCATCCGAAGACGAGGCAGGCAACAAGTGTGAATATGATTCTTTAGGCAATCAAATCAAAAGGATTTCATATGGAACAGACAAAAAGCCTTGTGTCAGAAAAAATGGTGAAGCAGGATATATCCTTACCTATAACGACATGAACCTCATCACTTCTCAAACCTATCTAGGTAAAGACTTAAAACCAAGCAAACGTACAAACGGAATATGCCACATAAAGTATGAGTATGACACACATGGAAACCAAATACATATAGCATTTTACGATGAAAGCCAAAAAAAGCTTGTAACAAGCAATGAAAACGTTGCCGGTTGGAACGATGTATATGATGAAAAAGGTAATCTTATAGAACGCATATTCTTTGATGAGCGCGGCAAGCCGGGAGTGGTGTCCGGTATAGCAGCCAGATACAAATACACATTTGACGAAAATAGTAATTTGAAGTCTTCAAGATATTACAATTCAAACGGAGATTTGATGCTTGTCGATGGTGTTGCCGGAAACGACTATGTGCGTGACGAGCGAGGCAATATACTGGAAAGCAAAGAAATCGGCCTCGATGGCAAACTGGCGAAGAACAGAGTGGCAATCCGATATAAGTATGACAAATACGATAACGAAATTGAAAGTAGTGTGTACGACAAAAACGGAGAAGCAACCGTTAACAGCTGGCATGTACATCGATGGACATCAAAGTACAACAGCAGAAATCAAATGACAGAGCGAAGGTACTATGACACCAAAGGCTCACTTGCGTTGTACAACAACAAGAACTATGCCATAGAGAAGTACGAATATGACAATAAAGGCAACATCATAAAGTGTTACTACTACGGCACAGATTCCAAACCTGCCGTATGTGATGAAGGATGGTCTAAATCCACATACGAACATAATGCACAGGGCAAAGTTATCAAGCAGTGCTTTTATGGGATAGACGGAAAACCCACAGATCCGAAAGTAATGGTACCTGTTGGTATATGCAAGTACGACAAATGGGGAAATATGACGTATATTGCAGCCCAAGACGGACACGGAAAGTTCATAGTGAATCCAAACACCAAATGGGCAATCTCGCGAATGACATACGACCGCAAATCCAACGTGACAAGCTATGCTTATTTCAATGAAAGCGACAAACCGACATTAAGCAAGGACGGGTATCATAAAGTGACATACGCTTACAGTAACAATAACAAAAAGACAGAAGAGTGCTACTTCGGTACAGACGGCAATCCGATGCTTATTAACAAGGTACACAAAATAAAGTACGAATATGACAGCAACGGCAATGAGACGTTAGAAGCCTTTTATGGAACAGACGGTAAACCCGTCAATGCCTCTGGTGGATACCATAAGTATGTAATCACGTATGATGCAAACGGAACACCTAATACGGCGAAATTCTATCAGGCAAACGGTAAATTATACGGTTCAATGAAATGGAACGGCGAGAAATGGGTAATAGTAGATACTCCAAGTACACCTGTCACCACAAATGTCAATCAAAGTTGGCAATCAAGAGTGGCAGAACTGAATACAGAACTCCCGACTTCATTCGACAACGATGGTTACACTTTACATATTCAATCAATAAAAGTGACAGGAACATCATCGTGCGAAACCACATTCAAAATCTCGGTTTCAAAATATGAGTTGAATGAGACCCAACTTAGCGAGCTGAATAATGTCATCGTCCAGTATTCCAATGCATTGAAAAAAGAATTAGGAGGAGGCATAACTATCACATGTGTACTCTATGACTCAAAAGGAAGGATTATCTATACAACAAGGAAATAACATGTAACAACATTTAAAAGAATACAAATATGAAAAGACTTGGATTATTATCGCTTTTATGCCTCCTTTGGGCAGCCGTGTCGTCAGCCCAAGAAGAGTTCACAGCAGGGCAACTAAAACTTCGCAGTGACATCGAGACTTTCCTCAAAGAAGAAGGATATGTTCCAGAAATAGATTCAGATGGAGACATCAAGTTCAAGAAGGAAGGAAAGGTGTACTACATAGAAGTTAGCAAGGTGGACACAGCCCCCATGTATGTACGCACATACAAGTTCTATACGTATTCCGAAAGTTTTACAAAAGAGAAGATTGTCAAGGCCCTTGAAAAGACCAATCTTAAGAAAGGGGTAAAAGTATTGTGTTTTGACAGCAGCTACTACTATCAGTCAGAGCAATATCTGAACAATGCTGAAACATTCAAATTCACATTCTACAAACTGTTGAGCCAACTTGACGCTGTTCAAGAACAAGTTGCAGAAATCTGTTCCGAATAACAAAAAGCAAAAGCTTGGAGACATGCTGCACAATCAGCAAATCTCCAAGCTTTTACTTTATCCGTCAATATTTTATCGCAACAGAAATACCACTAAGATTATTTCTGCCCTGTAATCTCTTCTATCAAAGGAATCAGCACTTTCTTTATCACCTTATCATTCAGACGGTGCTCACCCTCAAAACGTATGGCATGAGGATAGTACTTCTTGAAAAGGTCGTATGTGTGCACCACAGGGTCATTTATGCCAAACAGTCCGTAGCAGTTCTCCCTGTCAAAGTCCGTAATGCCCTTAAACTGATTGCGCTCCATCTGATTATGGTGCTGGATTATCTCCTTCGTAATCTTAAATTCTTTCTGATGGTCTTTCCTGCCGTTGAAGAATTTATGCACTCCGGTCTTCAGCACTTTGCTCTGGACCGACATATTAAATGCCGGATTGACACAAATACGCTTGAAACCACGCATCTGCTGGGCATACATCCCGCCCATGCTTGTACCGACAATCACATCCGGCTGCTCCTGCTCACAGAAATCTTTAAGAAAAGGCAGTGCCTCAACAGGATCTACGGGGATGTCCGGTGCCAAAACCTCTGCCTCCGGCATAAGTTTACGCAAAAAATCCACGGTGCCACTCGCACCGGACGAGCCAAAACCGTGGAAATAGATAATTTTCATATTATATCAATCAAGACTAAGAAACAGCCCAAGTTCTATGCCTTACGGCTGTCTCTTTATTTTTCAACTTCATTGTCAAATCTTCACTAAAACATGAAGCGAGATTCGTCATTTCTCATTAAAATTACTGTAAATAACCTCTAAAGTTACTTTGTCATTTGCTCCTCCTACAAGTTTCGCACTTCCCATACTGAAATCATGGCTCAACTTGACTAAAGACGATGTGCTTCCGCTTTCGTATGTAGCCTCCACAGGAATCAGTAATGCCTTGTTCCAGTTTTCCGTAGCAGTCCCATTCTTCTTCTCCTGCAAACACTGCGTAAGCAATAAAGATATATTGCTAAACTCGTATGTGTTCGTACTGCTATCAAAAGAAGTAAGATAAGATGTCTTATTGTCCGCCAACGAGTACTTCTCAAAATACCCGTTGATATAATCATCAAGCCTTACCAGCAGCACTTTCTGAGGGATGCCAAGCTTGAATTTGCTTTCAACCTTATCATTATAGCGAGTAAATACTAACCGAGCAGAGTTTATCGTATCATTGAAGTTTATTTCGTCTGTCGGCAATGTCACCAGTGTGAATATACCGGCAGGACTCTTCAGATAGGTCGCCTCCTTGTCATCCAGCAGCACATCCAGATTCAGGTTCTCAAACCTTGTAGCCTGAACAACTTCTTCCGTGGATGCAAACTGGCACACTCCCAACGTGTCCTTCTTGTAGTCCTCATCGTGATACCTGAAATAAAGGTTGAAACGCGCAATATCTATATATGCCATTGCACCGTCTCCACTCTCGATTTTAAAGTAAAATCCCTTGCTGCATGGCAGTCCACTGTTAATCCAAGTCTCTGTATTTGAGAAAACATCAGGGTTCTTGCGATATTCATCGTATATAGCCTGACCAATGGATTCCGGAAGAGGAATATTGATGTTATTGTAATAGTTGGAAGACCAACGGTCTTCGTCACTGATAGTATTGTCAGCAATAGTAAACCATTTGACCGCTATCGGTTCTTCTTCCAAATCGCAATACAGTGCAGGATTAATATTCGTATAATAGTCGTCTTCCGCGTCCATCACTTTGGTCAGCGGATAGACACTCAACTTAAAGCTTGCCAGCGAGTCCCCTATAAAATCGTCGATATACAAACGCAGCTCCGTCTTGGTAATCTTGTCGTCAATGACCGTTGAAGGGAACGCAAACCCTTCGTTACAATAAAACTGAGCCAAAAAATCACTTTTCACAATAGTTCCTGTCTCCGGGTCTGTAAAGCGTCCGAGATAGGACATGCTTGAACGTGCAAGTACGGAGTCGCCCACAGGATAAGACTCTGTAGTCACACCGTATGTGGCAAAATGCTTTGTAACAAGATCCGTAGGCGGCATCATGTCTATTCCCAGCGAATCCGTTGTGTCATCGCACGAGATGAACATGACACATGAAACGAATACAGCAATAACAGATTTCAAATTCATCTTAAACAAATACAATGTCAAGCTTTTATAATATCAAAAAAATTAAGCTACCTATCAAGCAACCGCCTTCCGGCATATTGTCGAAAAGCCTATTCGCCCACAACTGTTTCGTAGAAATCGTTGTAAGCTTTCTTATACACGTCCTCCGGCTGGAAATCCAGAAGCGGTTTGCCAAGACCCTTTGCATACTCCACAAGCTCCGGCTCAACATTCTCATTGTCAAGAATCACTCCATCGGAAAATTTGATGGCAATTTTTGACAATTCCGTATGTCCGAACTTTCCGTTACACAATTCCGCAAAGTCCTCCTTCTTCGCATCCTTGAAAGGAATGCAATCGGCAAAGTGCTGTCCCAAATCATTCGCAAACTCGGGAGCAGAAGCAGAATAGACAATCTTTGTATCTCTAAACGAAGGCTCATCACTGTATGCTTTCTTTATGTACAAAGGAGCAAGCGACGTAATCCAACCGTGACAATGTATCACATCAGGAACCCAACGAAGCTTTTTCACAGTCTCCAATACTCCGCGAGCATAGAAAATCGCACGTTCTCCGTTATCGTCATATTCCTTTCCATTCTCGTCCGTTGTCATGGCACGTTTCTGGAAATAGTCATCATTGTCGATAAAGTAAATCTGCATTCTTGCTGCCTGTATTGAAGAAACCTTTATTATCAACGGATGGTCTGTGTCGTCAATAATCAAATTCATACCTGAAAGACGAATAACTTCATGCAACTGGTTGCGACGTTCATTGATTATACCCCATTTTGGTGTGAATGTTCTTATTTCATGGCCCATTTCCTGAATTGCCTGAGGTAAGTACCGTCCTACCAGTGATTTCTGCGTCTCCGGTACAAAAGGAATCATTTCCTGTGTAATAAAAAGAATTTTAGTTGCCTTCATTTGATATGATTGTGAAAACTTTATGCAAAGATATATAAAAAAAACGGCATAAATGCAAGATTTTCAGTATAAATCAGCAAGTGCACAATTTTTAAGACGGTTTATAAGACGTATCCAGACTCCTTTTTGCAGCATAAAACCTCATAAAGCCATCTGATTTTCATTCGGAATTTCCATTCGGAGAACAGATTAATCTTTATCGCCACATTCCAAATCCGAAGCTCCATAAAAAAATTTTTGACATCGTTTTTTGGAGGAATATTCAATTTCGACAAAATGATAGCATTTTGATTATTCAGATTTCCATTTTACAAATTTCATGCCAGAATACTTTCTTTTTGATTTTGCCAAATGTTAAAATTCCAAGCCCGCTGGCACGCGTCAAAATCGACCGCGCCGAACTTTTCTCGGAGAACGGGGATTCTACGCGCATTTTCTGAAGGCTCTATGAAATGTAAAATAGTGTTTCGTTTTTGACAGTTCTTTTACATTTGTTTATCTTTGGCGAAGAGACGTTCCAGAAAATCTACTAAGTTTTGATATTTCCAGCGCACTGTCGTCACTTTTCCAGCGCACTGTTTTGTCAGCGACAGTGCGCTACAAATTTAAAAACTTAGTAGATTGGAGAAATTTTCAGCGTAGATTTTTTGAAAATGCACTGGGAAACGGAGAAAAAGACAGCAGAGTTCAGCTGGAGTGTTAAGAAATGTATAATCCGCGGTCTTGGAAGAGTGTCAGAACAGGAACTTAGAAATGGGTGGAGTTTGGGCGGAGTTTGGGGACGGAAATGGCGAATTAGGATATAATATATTAATAATCAGTATATTACTGAAATACTCAGAATTTTCAAAAAAATGCGTCCGGCGCGATTTTTTGAGCGTTTTTGAAAATTTTATATTCAATTGATTATCAGATATTTATCTTAACTGCAAAAATTTCACCTCTTCGTTGTCGGCAAGAAATCGTTCCAAGTGTTAAATTTTCATTTTGAGCGAAAATATCATTTTGTCATTTTGAAAAGTGGAATTTTTGTATGATTTTGCCCTGTTTTAAGCGGATGTACTCGACAAGCTCCTCCTGTCTGTGAATACACCCACTTAAACAAACATGAGGAATCTGTCGAAAAAAGGCGCAAATGTCTGCGCCAAAGAGAAAAAGAAGAAAAAAAATGCAGCGTCTCCGCTGCATTTCCTAATCCTTAGTTAGCCGATTCAAACTCTCTCAAGAAGCGCAAATCGTTCTCGGAGAACATTCTGAGATCCTTTACGCTGTATTTAAGATTCGTGATACGCTCAATACCAAGTCCGAAGGCATATCCTTTATAAACGCTGCTGTCTATTCCGTTCAACTCAAGCACAGCCGGGTCAACCATTCCGCATCCGAGAATTTCCACCCAACCGGTGTTCTTGCAGAACGAACATCCTTTACCTCCACAGATATTACAACTTATATCCATTTCAGCAGAAGGTTCTGTAAACGGGAAATATGACGGTCTCAAACGAATCTTTGTGTCATTGCCGAACATCTCCTTGGCAAACAGAAGAAGAACCTGCTTAAGGTCTGTGAACGACACATCCTTATCCACATAAAGTCCTTCAAGCTGATGGAAGAAGCAGTGTGCTCGTGCGGAAATAGCCTCATTGCGATATACTCTTCCCGGACAGATGACACGGATAGGCGGCTGTTGTTTTTCCATCACACGGCTCTGCACAGAACTTGTATGAGTACGGAGTATCACATCAGGATGCGCCTCCACGAAGAAAGTGTCCTGCATGTCTCTTGCCGGATGATCGTCAGCAAAATTCATAGACGAGAACACATGCCAATCGTCCTCCACTTCCGGCCCTTCGGCGAGCGAGAAGCCAAGACGCGAGAATATATCAATAATCTCATTCTTCACGATAGTGAGAGGATGGCGCGTGCCAAGCTGCACCGGATAAGCGGTACGCGTGATGTCAATGTCGTCTGAAGTCGCATCATCTGTTTCAAATGCAGCTTTCAGTTCGTTTATCTTTTCCTGAGCCCTCGTTTTCAACTCGTTGATTCTCATACCCACTTCCTTTTTCTGTTCCGCCGGAACACTTCGGAAATCATTCATAAGGGCAGTGACTGCACCCTTCTTGCTGAGATACTTGATGCGAAGCTCCTCTATCTCCTGCGCATTGGCAGCCTTCAGACTTTCAATCTCCGCAAGTAAATCTTTTATCTTGTCTAACATTTTTTTATTGAAAAATTATGTGTTCGGTTTATTTTTCGGCAAAGGTAAGAAAATAAGTTAAGAATGTAGTGCTCCATAAAAAAAGAAACAGCTAAATTTGCACGATTTTGAGAGAAATATTCATGTCCGCATGAAATTCCGATACAGGTTACATTCTAAAGAAAATGGTAAAGTTTTATTTGTGCACGATTTTTGTCGGCATACTACTTTGGGCATGTTCCGAAAATGAGAAACGTCCGGTCTCCCCTATCACAGAAGAAACAGATTCACTTGAACAGGGGAAAGACACCCTCACCCTTTTTGAAGAAGAGGTCTTGCCAGAATCAGTTGACGAACTGTTTGACGATTTCTTTTTCAATTTTACATCAGACCGCAAGATGCAGAATGCGCGAATTGTGTTCCCTTTAAAACTGCATAACGGCAATGAAGTAATCACTCTGTCGCGTGACGACTGGAACAGGTATAACCGATTTACCACCCAAGAATACTACACTGTCATCTACGAGCGCGAACAGGAAATGGAACTGCAAAAGGACACAAGTGTAAATGCCGTAAGCATAGAGTGGATATATCTGAAAGACGACTATATAGAAAAGTTCAAATTCAGACGCATCGAAGGGAAGTGGATGCTCACAGACATAGAGAACGAAATTATGTCACAGACTCCTAACGGCAATTTCCTTTCGTTCTATACTCTGTTTGCAAATGACTCCATCGACTTCCACAAAGTAGTGAATCAACCGTTGAAGTTCATCACTCCTTCCGAAGATGAGTCGGACGAGATAACAGAAGAATACTTGTCATTCAGCGAATGGCTTGAGATGAAAGAGGAGCTTCCCCTTCCGAAAGACATACTCGTCAATATCGACTACGGTCAAAGCGCCATCAGCCAGAACCGCAAGGTGCTTCTCATGGAAGAACTGAGCAGCGGAATCTACATCAAATTCAAATTTGACAAAAAAGGAGGACAGTGGCGACTCATAGAAATAGAGAACTGACCTCTATCCTTCTCAAAAAAACAAACCCAACATGCTTGATTTCACAGATTATTCTTTGTTGTCACACAACACTTTCGGCATTGATGTTTCGGCATCACGCTTCATTGAGTATGAATCGGAAGCAGAATTGCAATCCGTCATTCACCACATCGGGTGCAAGAATATCCTGCACATCGGAGGAGGAAGCAACCTTCTGTTTACCGGAGACTTCAAAGGAACCATCCTGCATAGTGCCATACACGGCATTGAAAAGGTGGATGAAACGAAAGAAGAAATCGTACTTCGAGTCGGCGCAGGCGAAAAGTGGGACGACTTCGTTGCATACACGGTGGAACAAGGATGGAGTGGAATAGAAAATCTGTCGCTGATTCCCGGAGAAGTGGGTGCATCAGCCGTACAAAACATCGGAGCATACGGAGTGGAGGCGAAGGACGTGATTGCCGTGGTAGAGACGATTGAACTTTCGAGCGGCGAGAAGCGTATTTTCGGAAACCTTGAATGCAACTACGGCTACCGCCAAAGTATTTTTAAAAATCAACTGAAAGGCAAATATGCCATCACTCATGTCACCTTCAGGTTATCCAAGATTTTCACCCCGAAGATTGACTACGGAAATATTCGTTCCACACTCGACAGCGAAGCCAAGCTCACAGCTGCCCTTGTGCGCCAAACCATCATATCCATGCGTATGCACAAGCTTCCTGACCCGAAGGTTCTCGGAAATGCCGGAAGCTTCTTCATGAATCCAGTCGTAAGCCGTGAGAAATTTGAAAGCATACGCACGGAATATCCCGACATGCCTTTTTATCAGACAGACGGAGGGATGAAGATTCCCGCCGGATGGATGATTGAGCAATGCGGATGGAAAGGCAGAAGCCTTGGTCGTGCTGGTGTCCATGCTTTTCAGGCACTCGTGCTTGTCAATCTTGGCGGAGCTACCGGAAAGGAAATCCTTGCACTCAGTGATGCCGTATGCCACAGTGTCAAGGAAAGATTCGGCATAGACATACATCCGGAAGTCAACATTATATAAGGTATAGGATTCCGGAAGACAAAAAACAGGACACTGTGCTCCAAAGCCCGCCGGGATGCAGGAATACCGTCAAGCGCAAAAAGTATTCCGCTCTCACTTATTTTCTATTCAAAGAGTTGTAATATATCAAATTCAATATATTATCCACACTTCACATTCGACATAAACAGATGGAAAACAGCATAAGAATTAAAGGTGCCCGTGTCAACAATTTGAAGAACATTGACATAGAAGTGCCAAGAGACAAGTTTGTCGTGATAACAGGAGTCAGCGGAAGCGGCAAGTCATCACTTGCGTTCGACACTCTTTATGCCGAAGGACAGCGAAGATATGTTGAAAGCCTTTCAACATACGCAAGACAGTTCCTCGGACGCATGGGCAAGCCTGAATGCGACTTCATTCAGGGCATACCGCCTGCCATAGCCATAGAACAGAAAGTTATCAGCAGGAATCCACGCTCCACAGTCGGTACATCGACTGAAATCTATGACTACCTGCGCATGTTGTTTGCACGGGCGGGACACACATTTTCCCCCATCAGCGGCAAAGAAGTAAAGAAGCACACGGCTGAAGATGTGGTGGAGTGCATGAAACAGAAAGAAGAAGGAACGAGATTCATGGTGCTCACTCCGCTTGTTCCTCATGCAGGGCGGACTCAGGAAGAGCAGCTCGAAATGGATTTGAAACAAGGCTTCAGCAGAATTGAAGTAGGAGGAGAAGTAAGGCTTATCGAAGACTATCTGAACGAAAGACGGACAAAGAAGACCCGGAAGACGGACAATGCACCGATAAATGTAGTGGTTGACCGACTGACTGTGCGCAACGACAAAACCACCATAAGCCGTCTGACAGACTCCACACAGACCGCTCTTTATGAGGGCGACGGACAATGTATCCTGAAATTCATGCCCGACGGAGAAGAACATTTCTTTTCTATGAAGTTCGAAGCCGACGGCATCGAATTTGAAGAGCCTAACGACCAGATGTTCTCTTTCAACTCTCCAGCCGGCGCATGTCCCGAGTGTGAAGGTTTCGGCAAAATCGTAGGTATAGACGAGAATCTTGTCATACCCAATATGGAACTTAGTGTATATGACGGTGCTGTGGTGTGCTGGCGAGGAGAAAAGATGGGAGAATGGAAAAAAGAGTTCATACGCAGATCCGAGAAGAACGGATTTCCGATATTCACCCCATACTACCAGCTGACACAGGCACAAAAAGATTTGCTGTGGCACGGCTGTAAAGAAAAGGAGAAGCGTGAGCAGGTGTGCATAGACCGCTTCTTCGATATGCTGCGTGAAAACCAGTACAAGATTCAATACAGAGTAATGTTGGCAAGATACAGAGGCAAGACACTATGTCCGACATGCCGTGGAACCCGACTCAAGAAAGAGGCAAACTATGTGAAGGTCGGCGGAAAAACCATAACAGAACTTGTGGAAATGCCAATCTCTGAACTTTACGACTTCTTCTGCCATATCAGCCTGAACGAGCACGACATGCTGATAGCCAAACGTCTGCTCATGGAAATAAAGAACCGCCTGAAATTTCTTACGGACGTAGGTCTGAGCTATCTCACTCTCAACCGTCTGAGCAACACGCTCTCTGGAGGAGAAAGCCAGAGAATCAATCTGGCAACAAGTCTGGGCAGCAGTCTTGTCGGCTCTCTTTACATTCTTGACGAACCGAGCATCGGGCTTCACAGCCGGGACACTCAGAAGCTGATACACGTACTGCATGAACTTAAAAACTTAGGAAACACCGTTGTCGTGGTTGAGCATGACGAAGAAATCATACGCGCAGCAGACTATATCATAGATGTGGGTCCCAATGCCGGAAGACTTGGAGGCGAAATCATATACAAGGGTGATATGAAGGACTTACAACACGGCAGCAACAGTCATACAGTCAGATACCTATTGCATGAGGACAACATTGAGCTACCCGAAAGTCACCGCTGCTGGAACAACTATATAGAAGTGAAAGGGGCAAGAGAAAACAATCTCAAAGGCATCAATGTGAAGTTTCCTCTCAATGTGATGACTGTGGTCACAGGAGTCAGTGGAAGTGGAAAATCCACACTGGTACGCGATATACTCTACAGGGCGATGAAGCGCAATCTGGACGAGGTGTGCGACCGTCCGGGACAGCACACCTGCATCACCGGATGTACAGACATGATAAAGAAGATTGACTTTGTAGATCAAAACCCGATAGGCACATCAAGCAGGAGCAATCCTGTCACCTACATCGGTGCATACGATGAGATACGAAAGCTCATGGCTTCGCAGCAGTTGTCCAAACAATTAGGATATACCCCAGCTTACTTCTCATTCAATGCCGACGGCGGACGCTGTGAAGAATGCAAGGGCGAAGGCACCGTAACGGTGGAAATGCAATTCATGAACGACCTTGTGCTGGAATGTGAGTCATGTCATGGCAAACGATTCAAGAATGACATTCTTGAAGTGAAGTATGAAGGGTATAACATCTACGACATTCTCAACATGACCATAAATCAAGCGGTAGAGTTCTTCACGGAGCACAACCAGAAAAAGATTGTCGCCAAAATGAAATCTTTGCAGGATGTCGGACTGGGCTATTTGAAACTTGGGCAGAGTTCATCCACACTTTCCGGCGGAGAGAACCAGCGTGTCAAACTGGCTTACTATCTCAGCCAAGAGAAATCGGTTCCTACGCTCTTCATTTTCGATGAACCTACTACAGGACTGCATTTCCACGACATCAAAAAACTGCTCCAGTCTTTTGATTCTCTGATAAGTCGCGGACATACCATCATCATCATCGAGCACAATATGGATGTTATCAAATGTGCAGACCATATCATTGACCTTGGTCCCGAAGGTGGAAAAGACGGAGGTAGCATTGTGGTGTGCGGCACTCCCGAAGAAGTTGCCAACTGCGCAGACAGTTATACAGGCAAATTCTTGCTGGAGAAACTGCAAATGGACAAAGGCAGAGCATAATTTGAAAAACTTTAAGAATATGCCTGAAAGAATTTAGGAGTACATATTCAATATGTTTTAGTGGATACATTCAATGTGGCAAGCAGAGAAGTCTGTGAATATAACCACAAATGTATCCACTAAAACACGCTGAAATGCAAATTTTCAAAGTGACAAAATGATATTTTCGCCCCAAATAAAAATTTAACACTTGGTGCGTTTTTTGGACGAGAACGAAAAGATAAAAATTTTCATTTAAGGATAAGTTATTGAAAACCAACGCAATACAAAAACTTTCAAAACGCTCAAAAAAACGTGTCGGACGCAATTTTTCAATTGTTTTGTATATTCTAGTAATTTATTGATTATTAATATATTACAGCAACAGTTGCTATTTTAGTTCTCAAATACTCTCAAAAATCCATTCACTTTTAAGTTCTTGTTCAGACACTCTTCTGAAACAGAGGATTATACACTTCTTAACATTTCGTCCGAAGCTCGCGGTCTTTTTTTCCGCTTCCCACTGTTTTTATTTTTTCAGCGCGCCGTCGTCAAATTTTCAGCGCACAGCGAGAAAATTTCTACTGCGCTGCAAATAAAATTGCAGTGCACTGTGAAGAAAAAAACTGTGCGCTGGAAATTTGAAAACTTAGTACTTTTTTTTCAAGTACTCTTCGCCGGGAGTGAATTAATGTAAAAGAGCTATTCCAAAATGAAACACTATTTCACAATTCAAAAAGACATTTGAAAATGTACATAGAATCCCCGTTCTTCGAGAAAAGTCCATCGCGCTTCATTTTGAAGCGTTCCAGAGGGCTTGAATTTTTAACATTTGGCAAAATCGGAAAGATACCATTTTAGCAAAAAACAAGCAAAACAGAAACAGAAATATTCAAAATGCTTTCATTATGTCAAAACAGGACACACCTCAAAAAAGCGATGTCAAAAATTTTTTTATGGGACTTCAATTCTATAGCAAACAAGACTTTCTGTACCTATGCTTGTTCTGAAATCACCCCGACAAAAACCGGACCAAAAAATAGCGGTTGATACAATATAACAATAGTCCGTTGAACTTTTTCGTTTATTAAAAGTTCAACGGACTATTGTTAATAAAATAAAGGATAATACTCTATTGACCTACATGCCATTATATCCATCATTCCAAATTTTGGACAACTCTTATTTCTCTATAAAGGAATCCGATTCTTGCGGTTGCTCACGTTCACACGCTGTCTCAGCAAGCTTATGCCAATAAACGATTTGTTTCCGGCAATACTGACATTCCCAATCATCTTCCGGTTTATTGGAAAGAAGAGATTCCAATCGTTCCTCAAAGAGAGTGGCAATGGCATCTGCAGCTCTCCTATCACCATATTTATAAGCATCCTCCCAATATTTCGTCGCAAGATGGAAGCAGTCTTTTGCGTCACATCCTATGCCGTCAGCATAGCACCATCCCATTCTATAAGCATAATCATGGGGATTAAGCCGAACTGCCTCATGAGTCCATTCAAAAATTTTGTTCTCCAACTCTTTGATACGATATTCCTCTGGAATTACAGCATTAACAACAAGTTGGTCCCAATAGTAGTCGCTTAATATCCCTGCAACCTCCGCATTGTCCTTGCCTACAACTTCATAATGTTCAACAGCAATCTCAGGGTCTCCGCCCCGTGCCGAATCCATAAAGAAGTCGCCAAGCCATAAATGTGCCGGTTTAGACCATCTGCTATCTATTTCCGCACACTTCTCATAAAACCGCTCCGCATCATAATGGTCGTAACGTTGCCTTGGACCTCCTTGTGCCTGATCAGGAGTTTCTATATTATCGCACATATAGCCAAGCAGAAAATATCCTAATCCGTCAGCCCCTTCAAACGCTGCTCTCTCCGCCAATTCACAACATTTGTCAAGATCGACAGCAACCCCGATCCCTTCATGATACATCAATGCCAGCAAAGCATTACTCTCTGGTGTTTCAGGAGCACTCAATACCATTTCAGCAACTGCTTTGTGTATCTCCGGATCATCTTCGTGACCGCTCAACATGCGATGAAAATCATCAGATAGACTCATGTTCAATAAAATTTTACGTAAAGATTCATTTATAATGCGGTTATTTCAAGTTGAATGACTGTTATGTTATCTCTTCCTCCCGCCTTCTTTGCAAGTTCAACTAATCGTGCCACAGAATCAATGTTTTCCTCTATCACCTCCTCAGAAATCATGTCGCTGAGACCATCGGAACACAACAGGTAAATATCCCCAAAGAGGGGGTGATATTCTGTGACATCAGACACAAAATATTCTGGAGAAATTCCCATGAAATTATATATGAGATTTCCCGGTACACTCAAATCTCCAGTCCTTTCACGCTCGGAATGATCAACAGAAAGCTGTTTCAATATACCTCCTCGAATACGATAGCAACGGCTGTCACCCACATTAATTAACAAAAGTTTCTCACCTGCAAAAACCAATCCAACAAAAGTGGTTCCCATTTCCGCCAATTCTGGACGCAATGCAGATGAATCTATAACAAGTTCATTAGTTTCCTCAGCCCATGTTTTAACATCTTCTATCAATTTAATATCACTTTGATATTCAATTTTATTGACGAATGTATCGAATGCACGGCAAACGATGTCAGATGCGACCTCACCACCTTCATAGCCTCCCATACCATCGGCAACAGCAAAGCCCAATATACGGGAAGACAATGCAAATTCTCCCTGCATCTGACCATCTCTCACCATGCGTCCCGCCACATAAGCCATATCTTCGTTATTCTCCCGAACACAGCCCACATCGCTGATTACTGTATATTTCAAAGTGTCAATCATTGTTCAATCACATCAAAAATATATGTACCAATGTCTATCACATCTCCTTTTACAAACTTCATTGGAGTATTTGATTCTAATTCCACATCATTAACAAGAGTTCCATTCGTACTACCAAAATCAACGATATACCACTCGCAACCACGTTTAACAAATTTTCCATGACGGCGCGATATCAGATTCAAGTCACGTAAATATTCTACATACGGACTCTTTTCCCGACCAATAACAGCTTCATTCTCAGGACGGAGTATAAAACCGCCTTTACGGGATTTGAGAACAAGATTCTTGTTCCGACCGCCGACAGTTTTGTCTCCCACCGTTTCTTCATCTTTATCAAAATTTTCTTTTGACGATTTAGAAATATTTCTGGAGACCATTGGTTTTCCACATTCAGCACAAAATTGCTCTGTTCCAAGTGCACCACATTTAATACATTGGAGCAACTGAACACCGCACATATCGCAATATAAACTGTCATCGGGAATCAGTTCCCCACAGCTTGGACATTCTATTTTCTTCATATTCTTATTTCTTATGGAATATCAACAGACTCGATAATAGTCAAAGCTTCAGGATTGGAATCAATAATTCTTGTATTAGCAGCAATACGGTTGCCCTGCATTTCCACAACTTCATTAAGAAGATTTACAGCTTCGCGGGCATTACCAAAATGCAGCCCCTTACAAGCCACCATATCCCTCATTCGCATAGCCAATACCTCTTCTGCTTCTTTGGTAAGAGTGAATTTTCGCTTAGCAGCATTCATCATAAAGATACGTGTTAACGCATCTGCATCATAATCGTCAATATGAAAGCGTTTGTTAAAACGGCTCATCAGTCCCGGGTTTCCACAACGTACAAGTTCTTCCATCCGGTCCTTATATCCGGCTATAACCACAACGAACTTCCCTTTGTCGTTTTCCATTCGGGTCATCAGAGCATCAAGAGCTTCATTGCCTGTATTATTCTGACTACCTGGATGCGGTAACAAATTATAAGCTTCGTCAATGAAAAGTACTCCTCCCATAGCCTCATCAACGGCTTTGTCCATATTCTGACCCGATTCATTGACATATTTGGAAAGTATTGTCTTGGCCTCGCGTTCCACCACCTTATCCAAAGGAAGTACTCCCGCAGCATGAAGAACTTGTCCTAAACGCTTTGCTATTGTAGTTTTACCAGTACCGGGATTGCCTGTCAGAATAATATTAATCGGTTGTAATGCTGCCGCTCCAAGACCACGCTCCATACGCATACGATTGACCATAGCCACATTGGCAAGTTTGCGGATTTCCTGCTTGATATCCTCCATTCCGATAAGGTCATCGAGAGTAGCTATCACCTCATCAACAGTGAGAGCATTCTTATTGTCCTCACCAATAAAATCAACTTTTGTCAAGACAAACTCAGAAGAAGCATCAAAATCTGGAGCTAACGAAGCATTCCTGATACGAGTATTCTGATTCTTTATGGCCTTGTCAACAGCATTACGCACTTCACGTGCATTTGCAAAATCTTTTTTGCGAGAAACATACATTTTCTCAAAAAATTTGTCAATCAACTTGTCGGCATCTTCATCGAGTGAATACCCTTGAGCCTTAATCATACGACGAGCAATCTCTGTCAGTTCCGCCCCATTGTAGTCACGAAAATTAATCGTTGTGTTAAAACGTGACGGAATACCCGGATTAGCAGTAGCAAATATGCCCATCTCACGTGGATAACCTGCAAGAATTACGATCAGTTTGCCACGGCGGTCTTCTACATTCTTTATTAAAGCCGTTACAGCCTCATTGCCAAAAGTGTCATTTTCCCCACCCCATATATTATAGGCTTCGTCAATAAAAAGAACACCTCCCATAGCGCGGTCAAAAATAGCATCTACTTTAGGCGCAGTATGCCCCATATATTGACCTTTCAAATCACCGGGAGCAACCTCCACCAACTGTCCGGATGGTAATATTCCCATTGCACTGAGGGCATCTGCAAATACTCGTGCAATGGTAGTCTTACCTGTTCCGGGATTACCGAGAAAAAGGTAATGGTCTTTAAGTTCGTATGTCTCGCCCGGATGACGTTTCTGAAACGAGGTAATAGAATTGACAATACCCTTCATGGTCTCTTTAATCTCATCTACACCTACATACTTGTCAAAATCCAACATAACCTCTTCAAGAGTTTTAGGAACATACTCTCGTCCGGTAACATCTTCCGGCTTAACAGTTTTTGCCGCTTTACCTTTCATTCGTTTAGTTGCAGCCAGCATCAGCTCATTAGCCTTCGAAGCCGCCAGATGAGCATTACCAAAACTTTCTGAGTTGCGTCGTTCCCAGTTGAACACACGGCATAACTTTGCGTGAGCTTCTGCACTTATATTCAGTGAGTATTTTTCTTTTAGTATAGACTCACAGATAGCAGCCACCTCTGACGGTGAATACTCAGGCAATCGTATATTCAAGGCAAAAAGATTCTTGAGTTCAGGACGTTTGTCTATATATTCCTGTAAATCCTTATTTCCACTGAAAATCAGCACAAGCCTTTGGTCATTGAATTCCAAACGATTCTTGGAGTTTTCAACCAAATATTCTAAAGCTGTTCCTACCAAATCATCATTCTTGTCCTGTGGAAGCAGCTTATGAGCATCATCAAGCGCCACAGCCTCTAATGGAGTTTCCGCCAAGTTAAGCTGGTCGATAGACAGGGCACTGAATGTATCACACTCTTCGTCTTTGAATATGCCACACTCTATCATATAATTAGTAATAGCACACATCACGGTCGTTTTTCCGCTACCTGCCGGTCCTGTAACGAGTACATTTGTGTTTACTGAATTGAGCATTGCTTTACCACGCAGTTTCGCTATAGTTCTAAGCGTTGACACAAATTCTCGAATCTGAACCTTTTGTGTTTCAAGACCAATTATACAATCAAGACTGTCTCCATGTTTATCACCTGCCAATGAAATCTCATCATCCTCTTCCTGCGACAGGATGTTAGAATATTCTACGGCAAGCTTTTCACCGCAAAAGCGGCAAAAACGCGCTTGTTCGCGATTATCTTTATGACAATTATCACATTGTTTCATTGCTACAATCTTTACATAGTGTCTTCCCAAAGTCCGGAAACCGGAGAAGTTTCATTTTCAAGAAGATTTTCCGATTCTTGTTCATGAGATTCAACATCCTCCTGTTCATGAGAATTAACTTCATCTACAACAACCTCATCTTCTACAATCTGCTCAGTATTTTTAGACTTCGACTTAGCTTTAGAGGGAGCAGCACCTTTTGCTCCCATGTTTTTTACATCAGATTCTGCAGGAGGTGTAATGACAACTTCATGCATTATACCCTTACGATCATAATAATAGCCACGGAAAGATTTTGTACTCTTATCATATTCCACATCGACGGTCTTCGTATTAAATGCAACATCTACCGGCTTAAAGGTAAATGAAGATGGTATAGTGTCGTTAGTGCTATCCACTTTACCCTCAGCCTTCACAGGAGGCTGTCCAGCAATTATCATTGTACCAAGGATGCGTTTTGTCTCTGTCACCGAATCTATGTTGCACACAATGCGAGTACTTCCACTTGCATATTTCACCGTCCATTTACCGAGTACCCATTTATCTGCTTTGAGCTTAATTTCTGTCAAATCTTTCGCCCAAGTGTTCTCACCGCTAATTTGCGGAGTTGCAAAAAACCAAATGGAAAAAATCGTCCAAGCAACAGAAGCCCACATCCAACCAACAGTATTTAAGTCTTCACGGGTCACGTCATCGCAATTCTGCTGCATTTCAGAATATTTCTTAATCACATTGTCAAGCGTATCCGTATCTTGATGATAAGCATAATAAAGAGCATCAAGTTGACGATACTCAAATTCATCGCCACGAATGGTCACACCGCCCATATCTACTTTCTGCCGTTTCATCAATTGTACAATGAAATAACATGCGCTGATTAGCAAAACAATGCCTCCTGTCAGATACAATATCGATGGAAACCACGCGAATCCGGCATAGATAATTGCGGCAGCGACAAGTCCACCAATCAATCCGAACATAAAACCAGAACCAAATCCCATCAGTGCCCATGAGAAGACGAATATTCCCGCAAAACATATAAGAGAAGTGACCATAAAGTGCCCACTTATAGGATTTGATTCCGGGAAATCACAGAACCAAGAACCAATCAACGTGACAAGAGTCGGTATCAAGCCCAATACAAGGAAAAAAGTTCGCTTTCCTTGTATATTGCCACGGCTACGCTTCAAGTCATTTGCTGCATCATCAATCTCTTTAATAGCCTGTTTATAGCGAGCCACAAAGTAGTTGGTCGGGGCTATCTGACCTATGAACTCCACATATTTTGCCGTTTCTTTCTCATAGGTAAACTTCGTCGAAAGGTCAAGTTTAGGGTTCTCTTGGAAGAACAAAGCCACCCATGCGTCAAGCCATGCCGCCACACCGCCTTCTTTGTTCATTTCACGAACCTTACCGCCCAACAATGGAGCTAAAGCGGACTTAGGGAACTGTTTGAGTTCATCAAGTGATGTAACCTTACAATCTCCGATAGTAAAATAAGGCGCACGTCCAAGAAATCCAGCCACTGATTTGTAAGCTCCGATAATAATATCATAATCGCCGGCTTTCTGTTTGTTTTCTTCGTCATCAGTATCCATACAGTAGCGATTCCAATTCAAGAAATTGAAATAGTTTTCACCGCGTGCCCTAAGATAATGACCAACACGATCACTATCCATATATTCAAAGAGATTAAAAAAGTCTTGAGGTGTACTTCCGCCCTGCTGCATTTGGTCAAGCCTATCGTTAAGCATCCGTCCCACCTGTTCAATACTATAAACTCTGTCAGGGTCTTTAGAATCCGTACCAAACCAATAGTCCATAGCCGGATCAAGTTCATAGACAATACGATAAGCCCAATTAGAATGATAATATATAGACTCCTTGTCATCATTAGATTTGTCATAGAGCATACGAATCTTTCCTGCAAGAGCCGGATTCCGAGCTGCAAGCCAAACCACAAAAGCAGGACTTCCTATGATACTCATGTTGATACTTCCCGGATTTCCTAAGTCATGAAGAACATCAATAAGCTGGTTTACTGTATAAACATCCGTCCATTCCTCATTCGCAAAAAGAGACAGCGGCATCTGCGGATCAAGCATGACAGCAAAATAAAGACATGCCAACATACTGTTGAAGTCTTCATTATCAGTAATCTGATATTGCTCTGAGTTGACATAACTCTGCAAAGAAGCCACAGTCTTGTCCATCTTAATGGCACGAAGATAAATCATCAAATCCGAATCAGAACGAATCACCTCGTTACGCATATCCCCGTTATTGTACAAAGCCATCTTGCTGATTTCAGCAGGGTCTGTATGGTGGCTGCCGTCAGGAGCTACATAATCCAGTGACGGGTCGAGCAAATAGGCAACAGCCATAAGACCAGCATTCTGATTAGCTGGATATATGTCTTCCACTATTTCTTCCACATTCACAGCACTTTCATTACGACCAGTCTCTTCCAACCAACGCGTCACTCTGCCAGAATAGAGGTACTTCTTGCCAAGAGTCTTATCCTCAACAAGAAATTGAGCCAATTGAGCCGGTGATGTGGCAATCTGATTCTTGTAAGAATTGAATACCACATGGAAATCCGATTGCGCCCCACTTGTATCAAGGTCTTCGCCCTTGCACCAACGCTTGATATCCTCGAATGTGGCACGGTCGCTCATCTTCAAGCGTGTAAGTGCTTTGATAAGTGAACTCGTATGTACTGACATATCTTTAGGTACCGGAAGTGTTTCGTTCAGCTTCGAGCGCAAAAGCTGGCTCTCATTTGCCGTAAGCTTGGTTTTGCCTATCCACAGACAAAGCAAAGAAACTCCCAGAGAGAAGAAATCGCTCTCCACACCCACTTCTGCAGGTTCACCCGGGACATTCGTGTAAAATTCGGGTGACGCATAGACCGGTGAACGCATCTCGTCAATTTTGCAGGTTTCTCCCACAGGGCACTCGGCTGAGATGCCAAAATCGGCAAGCACAATCTGTGTCTTCTCCTTGTCGGCATAGAAGAAATTGCCAGGCTTGATGTCACGGTGAAGAATGCCGTGCTTCGACAGAAAATCAATAGCAGCACCCATTCGCACCGCCACCTCTGTAAGAGCTTTTTCGTCTCCTTCCAGAACAACCCCGTCAAGCGAGCCGCCTTCGCAAAATTCCATCAATTCATAGTCATTCTGTTCGTTGTTAGAATTAGGATTCTGCCACACTCCATGACTGACAATCTTCACCAGCAACCCACTGTCACCCAACTGTTTAATTTTTTCAAGTATAGAGTGATTAGGACGATGGTCCGGATTATAATAGTACATTTTAAGGGCATATTTTTTGCCACTGCGAGTAACAGTGAACACGACAGCTTCTCCGGAAGAGTCGGAAAGCAGCCCTTCGTTTTTATATTTCTTACCTTCAAGTTCAAACTCAGACGGCCATTCGGTTGCAGCAGAAGCCTTTGCATCAGCTGAAGCTCCGGGACGTTTACCTCCATTCCGCTGTTCAAACGGGCGGAGATTGTCCGCGTCTCTTCTTACGGCTCTACCGGTAGTATGAGCATCATCATTGCCACGCACGGCTTTGCCGGTAGCATGAACATCATCGTTGCCACGCACGGCTCTGCCGGTGGCATGAACATCTTCGTTGTCGGTTCCTCGACGTCGGCGATTCCCAACAGTTTTGTGATCGTCTGACATATTCTTACTATTGTATTTTTAAAGTATGGGACACTGGCGGCAAACCCGATTTAATGGCTTCCGCCTCATATTCTTCAGGAGTAACATATATCCAAACACCTCCGAGCTGAGGTTCGGCGCAATCGGAAGGAGAGTCATGCAACGCTCCACAAAAATTACATTTCCATTGCTGAGGATTATAATGCTGCCAATTTATATCATAATGAGTCTCAATGATGCCGACTTTACGTGCGGAATAATAATCGCGCTGTTGCTCAGGAGTAAAATCAGGCGGAGGCACCATTGCCGCCATTGCAGCATTCATTTCCTCAGCCTTTTCTCGGTAAGCCGCCATCATTTCGTCAAGACTCATGAACTTCTCCTCGTAGTGCGGACGACACGAACTCTCAGAAATGTTTTCAGATGTTGTCTGAGGTTTCGGCACATAAGAACCTATGGAACTAAGAATGCCGGCATATTCCTCAAGAAGTGCTTTATCTTTGTCTGAAAGCGATGGTTTGGCTTGCGTCTGTACGGAGTCATTTTGCCAACTTTCTATTTTAGCATGAAGTTCAGCAAGTTCACGCGCCTTCTGCTCAACGGCTTGAAACGCAGGATCTTCTTTTGCCGCGGCAAGGGCAAGCTGCCCCATCGGAGTGAGCGGAATATGGCATTTCCGACAAAAGTTGCGTGAGTTCAATGTGCCACATTCAGGGCAGATTATACCATCCTTTGATTGTCCGCATCTGGTACAGAACTTCGCACCGGGCTTCATGGGCGCACCACAAAAAGAGCATTTATCCGGTGTCAGCGAATGACCGCAGTGCGGACATATTGCATACGAAGTCTTAACCCCCTCTCCGCAATACGGACAGCGCCCGCCTTCGTCAAGCCGCACATGCGACACAGGTCTCCACATTTGTTTCTGGCAAGATTTACTTTTCAAAGTCTCTGCCGCTTTTATATCTTTGAACTTTGTATCCATCAGTTTCGAGTATAAATATTTCCGTCGTCACCATGAATTTTGCCATACTGGTCTTCCCATCCACTGACTTTTTGCCCATCATCCGTATAACCATCAACTCGTTTTTTTCCAAAGAGCACACCTCCAATAGTAGAAAATATCAGCAATAAAATAAAGATTCCAATAGCACCCAAAATGATAACAAGGATTACCACCATGCTGAGAATCATCACTGAGACTGACAGACCTATGCCTATGCCAACAAAGCAAACCGGGAAAACAATGCCTTCAATGAAGCGTTTATCCTTGAAATGGTAGAACATACCGATGAGGGCTGCCACACCGAGAGTGCCAAAAAGAATCAAGTAGGTTTTAGCAGAGAAAGGAGTATCGGATGCGTAGTCAATCCAAGACATCACCATGAAAAGAACTCCAAGAGCCACGGAAACAACAGGAAGCTTGTAAACCCAAGAATTGTATTTGTCTATTTTAAGCGGTTCTCCCCAACATAGCAAGAATAGAACCGCCTGTGCGGCAAGTATTACGGACATAATCAGGAAATTGAGGATTACATGCCCCCATCCGCCGACAAGCGATGGTTTGGCAAACCATAGGACATGAGAGTAAAATGAAAAAATATACAGGATTTCTGCAGCTGAAAGAGCTACGAGCGCAACGGCTGTCAATCCGAAAAATACATTACGGACAGACTGAAATCTATCCACCAATGTCAAAGCGAAAAAAGCAGCGGCAATCAAGACGGATATAATCATAGCATATATCCACGTTATATGGGTTGCCGGAAGATTCATCGCCCATTCCATTTGCGGAGTGAGATACCTTTCGATTGCGGAACGGTCTTCAAGGGATGTTGAATGGTCGAATACGAGGGTATCTTCCGGCGACAGCTTCACCGGATAAAGCTGTGCCATGCTGGCCCATCCCTTTATTCCTTTATATTCTATCGGTATATAGTTCATACTTTTCCCTTCTTTGGAAAGAATGTATGCCTCCGTCTCCGCTGTCGCAAATACGGTATCACCTTTTCCGGTACGCATCAATGTCTCGTTATGCTTTTTGTCCTCAAACTCATATATGCCCGCTTCTCCAAGAGTTTTATAGGCTTTATTGGCAGAAAAAGCACAGGTCACAGCCGAAAATGCCATAAACAATAAAAAAATCTTTTTCAACATAGTTTATAGTTTTAAAGTTGTTAAACATGAATATAGAGGTTTTCAAAAACACGCACATTTCATCTTTTACGAATTGAAGACCTATAAATTGCGCAAAAATCATCAGATATACCCCAAAATCCAAGAATGAAAATTATCTGAAATATGGGTTCTGCAAAAATACGACAATTTTTAAAGCGTACAGCAAGTACTTGCCATGAAGAAAAACTGTCATAAACATAAAGAGAAAGAGTCGATTTTATCTTCGACTTGCTTTGCAATGACTATCAATAAAATTCCTTTATTAACAGCATTTTCTTTTAAAAAGGCTATATCATAGCCCTACGAGAGAAGCATTTACAAGTCCAACTGTCCTTGCAAAGAATATTCCTGTACAAATCGAACTGTTACAAGTTCCTTTCTAAAATAAACTCCTACCATCCGATTTAACTATTAAGGTTATACAAATACCACTTAGTTTTTATTTTTAGTAATGGCACAAAAATAAAGAAGTTGTTTCTACTTTTGTGAATTGTGAATTTTTTTAAGGAAAATGACAAGGAAAGCAAGGAAGTTCCACCCCTTCCAACTCGATATTGTGGTGTCAAAGCGAATCAATACAGCTTTGAAGCCGTCCATCCATGCGTTGG
>JAGASY010000075.1 GCA_017621515.1 Bacteroidaceae bacterium | reverse complement strand
TTTTCAGTGCACTGTTTTTTTAGCCACAGTGCGCTGCTTTTTTATTTGCTGTGCGCTGAAAATTTGACGACAGTGCGCTGAAAATAAAAAGACACAGAGAAGTCAAGAAAAGAGCAGTTTGCATCGGCTGAAATGTTAAGAAGTGTATAAATTGCTGCTTTAGAAGAATATCTGAACATAAACTTAAAAGTGAATGATTTTAAGGTGGTATTTGGGGATGGAAATGGTGAATTTGAATGTAATATGTTAATAATCAGTAGATTATCAGAATACTCAAATTTATCGAAAAATTGTGCTCGGTGCGTTTTTTTGAGTATTTTGAGGGATTTTGTATTCTATTGATTGTCAATTAGTTATCCTTGTGCTGAAATTTATGTCTTTTCGCAGCCGGCAAAAAATTGCTTCAAATGTTAAATTTTCATTTTGGGCGAAAATATCATTTTGATAGTTGAAAAGTTTATTTTGTGGGCTTTTTTGATTGCATTTGTGAATACATCTATTTGAGTTGCGAGACGTATTAGTTTGAGTATAGAGTAGGCTGTCAGAAAATTCTGAATAATGAGGGCGATAGCCGGTTGATGCAGCTTTGGAAACTACAGACTTTATAAAAATCAGTTATAATTTCTAAATGTTCCATTTTTACATTATCTTTGCAAAATGTAAAGAAATGTAGAGATGAAAAAATATTGCATATATATATTCTTGCTCTTCCTTGTTCCATTTGTCAAAATGAGTGGACAAGTGGATTCTTTACGTATATCGTTGCTTACATGTACTCCCGGAAGCGATGCCTACGCTCATTTCGGCCATTCGGCAATAAGAGTGAGGAATCTGAATACGGAGGAGGATGTGGTTTTCAATTATGGTATGTTTAACTATAGAGCGGAGAATTTTATTTACCGTTTTGTGAAGGGAGAGACAGACTATGAATTGGGTGCGGAATATACCAGAACCTTTGTTATGCGCTATGGCATCAAGGGGGAGGGTATAACGGAGCAAGTGCTTAATCTTGACTCTGACGAGGCTGCAAGACTATATTACTTCATCCGTGTCAACTATCTGCCGGAGAACAGGGTGTATAGATATAATTTTTTGTATGATAACTGTACTACCCGGGCACGTGATATGATAGAAAAGGCGGTTGAGGGCGGAATCGTCTATGACACTAAGGAGAGAAAGTTGACATTCAGGGAGATATTGGCTGAATTTACGAATTGCAGTCCGTGGCTGGGATTTGGAATCGATTTTGTGCTGGGCGAGGAGGTCGATCGTGTGGTTGACAGGAGAAAGCAGATGTTTATACCTTCTTATTATATGCATGATGCCGATTCAGCTTATATAATAAGGAGTGACGGCAGCAGAGTGCCGTTAGTGGCAGAAAAAGATGTTCTGCTGATGGAACTGGATAAGCCGGAGAATGTGCAGGAATGGTCTGCAACGGTGTTCACACCTTTGGCTGTGTTTGTCAGCCTCTTTGTGTTGGCACTGATAATCAGCTGGTACGATGTGAAGATGGGACGTGTCTCTTGGATTTTTGATGCACTGCTGCTGTTTTTGCAGGGTGCAGCAGGCATTGTCGTTGCGTTTCTTTTCTTCTTCTCTGAGCATCCGGCTGTGGGAACGAACTGGCTTGTAGTTATTTTCAATCCTCTGCCGCTCGTATGGCTTCCGTTTATGATAATCAAGGTTATACACAAGAAGCAGGATGGCATATATATTGCCAACATGGCAGTGTTGACTGTGTTTATGATTGCAATGCCTTGTCTTCCTCAATGTTTTAACACGGCAGTAGTACCGTTGGTATCTACTTTGCTGTTACGTTCTGCAGTGAATGTTTTTGTGAGACAAGAAAACAAAAATAGAATAAAAATGTTATTTGCATGTAAACGGTGTTCGTGACATGCGGTAGGCATGATGAGATGAAGAAACAATAAGACTAATGGACAAAACATTATAGAGCAACAGATGAACAAACAACTTATAACAGCATTCATAATGTCTGTGACAGCGGCGAATGTCATGGCGCAGACGACACGTGTGTCTGTGCCCCGTCTTGTCATCGGGATAACCATTGACAAGTTGCGGACAGATTATATGGATGCCTTTGCTCCGTTATACGGTGAGGACGGATTCAAGCGTCTGTTGCGCGAAGGAAAGTTGTATTCCAATGCACAGTATCCGATGGCAAGCGTAGATAGGGCATCTTCCGTGGCATCGCTGTTTACTGGTACTGTTCCCTATAATCATGGCATTGTAGGCGAGGAATGGATGGATCGTTCCACTATGCGCCCAATGTATTGTGTGAACGACTTTAGATGTGTGGGGGTGGAAACATCCGATTGTTCTTCACCGAAGAACCTGCTTGTATCTACTGTCGGCGATGAGCTTAAGGTGGCGACCGACGGAAAGGCTATAATATATGCCATTGCGCCTTACAGGGAGATGGCTGTCCTTTCTGCTGGACATGTGGCAGACTGGGCTTTGTGGATAGACGACAACACTGGGCTGTGGGCTGGAACATCCTATTACGGTGCAGCACCTTCGTGGGTGAAATATCTGAATACAACTTCCGTTTCCAATAAAATATCGTCATTGACATGGAAACCCGCCAATGACGCGATAGGAAAATATAATTACTATTTCGCGAGCGACAGGAAGTCTTTCAGCCATTCGTTTACGGGAGAAAACCGTTTTCGAAAGTTCAAGAACAGTGCGCTTGTGAATGAAGAAGTGACCAATGCGGTACGTTCTTGTTTGCGCAACGGCTTTTTGGGCGCAGACGACATAACCGACATGATGTCGGTGTGTTATTATGCGGGGACATTCGGAGACAAGCCTATCTCGGAATGTGCGGCAGAGCTGCAGGATACTTATGCCCGGCTTGATGTGGAGATAGCTTCGTTGCTCGATGAGATAGACAAGACCGTGGGCCTGACCAATACATTGATTTTTGTCACTTCTACAGGATATGATGATACACCTGAGAATATAGGTCTTGAGAAATACAGGATTCCGACAGGAGACTTTGAGATAAACCGGTGTGCAGCTCTGCTCAACATCTATTTGATGGCTGTCTATGGACAGGGACAGTATGTGGAGTCATACTTTGGACATGAACTGTATCTTAATCATAAGTTGCTTGAGGAAAAGCAACTGAATCTTTCCGATGTGCTGGATCGTTGTGAGGATTTTCTGTTCCAGTTCAGCGGAGTGCGCGATGTATATACATCAAGGCGGTTGACACAAGGTGCATGGACTCCCGGCATAAACCGCATACGCAACAGTTACAATCCGAAATGTTCTGGAGATATTTTCATACAGGTTGCACCGGGATGGAATCTTGTAAATGAAGACAATGCGAGCAGCCGTATGCAGCGTGACTCTTATTTGGAGTTCCCTCTGATATTCTTTGGTTGTGGCATTAAACCCGAGACAATACAACTGCCTGTCACAGTGGATTGCATTGCTCCGACTGTAGCGCATTTCATGCGTATAAGAGCACCGAATGCCTGTTCAACACCTCCTTTGTTCTTGAGCTACTGAGTCTTGTCTTTTTAACGATGATGAGACAACCGGCTTTGAAGAACCAGACAAAAACAATATTCACAAAATAGAAATAAAAAAAACTTATATATGGGATTTAATATAAATAAATTGTTGAGCAGCTTGTTCGGAAACAAGGCATCGCGTGACATAAAGGAAATCAAACCATTCGTGGATCAGGTACTTGAAGTCTATCCTGAAATCCAGAAACTGTCGAATGATGAATTGCGTGCAAAGACAGATGAGATAAAGCTTTATCTTCAGGATTCTGTGAAGGAGTTGAGGGCTAAGATTGATGAACTGACTGCCAAGATAGAAAAAACGGAGATAGACCACAGACAGCCTATTTTTGATGCTATAGATAAAACAGAAGCAGAGATTCTTGACAAATTCGAGGAGGGACTCAACGAAGTGCTGCCGACAGTGTTTGCCATCGTAAAAGATACGGCACGTCGTTTTTCTGAGAACGAAACAGTGGAAGTCACGGCAAATGACTTTGACCGTGAACTCTCTATTCGCCATGATTTCGTTACTATTGACGGTGACAAGGCTATATGGCATAATCATTGGGTAGCAGGAGGCAATGACACTGTATGGAACATGATACATTATGATGTTCAGCTTTTCGGTGGTGTCGTTCTGCATCAGGGAAAGATTGCGGAAATGGCAACAGGAGAAGGTAAGACCCTTGTCGCAACGCTTCCTGTATTCCTGAACGCTCTGACACGTAATGGTGTGCATGTCGTTACAGTGAACGATTATCTTGCCAAGCGTGACTCTGAGTGGATGGGTCCTCTTTACATGTTCCACGGACTTTCTGTGGATTGTATTGACAAGCATCGTCCGAACTCGGATGAACGCCGACGGGCTTATCAGGCTGATATTACATTCGGAACAAACAATGAGTTTGGTTTCGACTATCTGCGTGATAACATGGCGATGAATCCGAATGACCTTGTTCAGCGTAAGCATAATTATGCCATTGTGGATGAGGTTGACTCGGTTCTCATTGACGATGCACGTACTCCGCTCATTATATCCGGTCCTGTGCCTAAGGGCGATGACCAGATGTTTGAACAGTATTGTCCGATTGTGGAGCGACTTGTGGAGGCTCAGAGAAAGCTTGCCACGCAGTATTTGGCGGAGGCGAAGCGACTTATAGAGTCTGACAGCAAAGATGATGTCGAAGCAGGATTCCTTTCTCTGTTCCGTGCATATAAGGGATTGCCTAAGAACAAGGCACTCATCAAGTATCTTTCTGAGCCGGGAATAAAGAGCGGTATGCTCAAGACTGAGGAGATATACATGGAGAACAATAACCGTCGTATGCCGGAGGCTACAGACCCATTGTTCTTTGTGGTTGATGAGAAACTGAAGTCGGTTGATATGACTGACAAAGGTAATCAGTTGATTGCGAATATCGTGAACGATGATCAGTTCTTTGTCCTTCCTGATATCACTTCTCAGTTGTCGGAATTGGAGAATGAAGTGCTTTCAGATGAGGAGCGGTTGGCAAAGAAGGATGCCCTGATGCAGGATTATGCACTGAAGAGTGAGCGTGTACATACCATACAGCAGCTCTTGAAGGCATATACGATGTTTATCAAGGATGATGATTATGTCGTGATGGACGGTGAAGTCAAGATTGTTGACGAACAGACCGGACGTATTATGGATGGCCGCCGATGGAGTGACGGACTTCATCAGGCAGTCGAAGCCAAGGAGCGTGTGAAGATTGAAGCTGCCACCCAGACTTTTGCTACGATTACTCTCCAGAACTATTTCCGAATGTATCATAAGTTGTCAGGTATGACAGGTACAGCTATCACAGAAGCCGGAGAGTTCTGGGATATCTATAAGTTGGATGTAGTGGAGATTCCGACGAACCGTCCTATTGCCCGCAAAGACCTCAATGACCGTGTATATAAGACAAACCGTGAGAAATATAAGGCGGTAATTGAAGAGATAGAACGTATGGTTGAGGCCGGACGTCCGGTGCTTGTCGGAACAACAAGCGTTGAAATCTCGGAAATGCTTTCCAAGATGTTGACTTTGCGCCATATAGAGCATAATGTGCTTAATGCAAAACTCCATCAGAAGGAAGCTGATATTGTTGCACGTGCAGGACAACGTAGTATTGTCACAATTGCAACCAATATGGCGGGACGTGGTACGGACATTAAGCTTTCTGATGAGGTTAAGGCTGCCGGCGGTCTTGCTATTATCGGTACGGAGCGTCACGAAAGCCGTCGTGTGGATCGTCAGTTGCGTGGACGTGCAGGACGTCAGGGCGACCCGGGTTCTTCTGTGTTCTATGTTTCTTTGGAAGATAAGCTCATGCGTCTTTTTGCAAGCGACCGTATATCGAAGGTGATGGATCGTCTTGGATTTGAAGACGGAGAGATGATTGAGCATCCGATGATTAATAAGTCTATTGAGCGTGCTCAAAAGAAGGTGGAGGAAAACAACTTTGGTATCCGTAAACGTTTGCTTGAATATGACGATGTGATGAACAAGCAGCGTAAAGTGATTTACGAGCGTCGTCGTCATGCACTCATGGGACAGCGTATCGGAATGGATATATCAAATATGATTTGGGACCGTTGCATTCATATCATTGAACACAATGACTTTGAGGGATGCAAGGAAGAGTTCCTGAAGATATTTGCAATGGAAATGCCGTTCACTCAGAAAGACTTTGATAACAAATCAAGAGAGCAATTAGAGGATGAGGCTTTTGATATTGTTTTGGCAAACTTCAAGGCACGTAGCGCACGTCTGGCGCAAGTGGCTTTCCCTGTCATCAAGGATGTGTATGAGACAAAAGGACAGATGTATGAGAATATCATTGTGCCTATCACTGACGGACGTCGTATTTACCAGATTTCTATACCTTTGAAAGAGGCATACGAAACAGAAGGAAGGTCTATACTTGTTGCTTTTGAGAAAGCAATCCTTCTTCATACAATAGACGATGCATGGAAAGAGAATCTGCGTGCTCTTGATGAACTTAAACAGTCGGTTCAGAATGCAAGTTACGAGCAGAAGGATCCGTTGTTGATATTCAAGCTTGAGTCGGTAACTCTCTTTGACAATATGGTAAGCGACATTAATAACGGTACGATAAGTGTACTGATGCGCTGTTCTATTCCTATTGCAGAGCCGGAACAGGTGCAGCAGGCTCCGAAAGAAATGCCGCGTAAGCCTCAACAGCATTTTACGGAAACGAAGAGAGATTTGACGGATGAGGCTCAAAGTGATGCGGCATCTAAAGATACTCGTGAACCGCAACCTCGTCAGCCGATACAGAATGAGGGACCTAAAGTTGGACGGAACGATTTGTGTCCGTGTGGTTCAGGTAAGAAGTTTAAGAACTGTCACGGAAAGGGATTGTACTGATTAGCCCGATAGGGTTGTCCCTATATAGATGATATTATCCGGAGGAGAGCAAATGTTTTTGCATTTGCTTTTCTCCGGATTTTTATTGTGTGTGTTATGTTTGTTTTTTGAATGAAACTGTTGCTTGTAATTTTGGTGGGGTTGATAATTTTAGTTTACTTTGCATCACTGTAATAATAAAAAATACAATTATGAGCAGTTTTAAAGTGGCGTTATTTGATCTTGACGGAACTATTTTTGATACAGAAAAACTTTACTCTGTTTTCTGGGGAAATATAGGGCGGAAATATCATCCGGAAATTGAGAACTTTGATAAAATTATAAAAGGAACCACTCTCACACAAATATATGGATGCTATTTCCCGGATGTACAGTTGCAGCAGGAGATAACTCGTGAACTTGATGAATGGGAGAAAAACATGAAATATGAGTTTGTTCCCGGAGCTGAAGACTTTATCGCTGATATTAAGAAGCATGGAGTACAGTGCGCTGTTGTGACAAGTTCTAACGAAAAGAAGATGCAAAGCGTATGCAATGCCGTACCCGAGTTTGCAAATATGTTTGACAAAATCCTGACAGCAGAAATGTTTGCCGCATCCAAACCTAATCCGGACTGCTATTTACTTGGTGCCAAACTGTTTGGAGTTGGCATTGACGAATGTGTCGTTTTTGAGGACGCATTTACTGGGATAGAAGCAGGAATGAGAGCCGGCATGTTTACGGTTGGTCTGGCGACGACTAACCCTCGTGAAGCGATAGAAAAGAAATGTAATGTCGTATTCGATGATTTTACAAATCTTACATATAATGATGTTGTTGAACTTTTATAAAACAAACTTAATAAACTGATAGAAAAATGGCTGGATATTTAGTAGAAGATAAAAGAAAGGTGACCACACACCGTTTGATACAGATGAAGCAGGAGAACAAGAAGATTGCGATGCTTACTGCTTATGATTACACTACGGCACAGATTGTGGATGGAGCCGGTATGGACGTGATTCTTGTTGGCGACTCAGCCTCTAATGTGATGGCTGGAAATGTGACAACTCTGCCGATTACGCTGGATCAGATGATATACCATGCAAAAGCTGTGGTCAGAGCCACACAAAGAGCTTTGGTTGTTTGCGACATGCCTTTTGGTACTTATCAGGTGAATCCCACAGAAGGAGTGACAAATGCCATACGTATTATGAAGGAAAGTCACTGCGATGCTTTGAAGCTGGAAGGCGGTGTTGAGATAATAGATACTGTGAGAAAGATTCTTGATGCCGGTATTCCTATCATGGGACACCTTGGACTCACACCTCAGAGCATAAATAAGTTTGGCACCTACAGTGTGCGTGCAAAAGAAGAGGCTGAAGCAGAAAAACTGATAAGTGATGCACATGCTTTGGAAGATGCCGGATGCTTCGGCATTGTATTGGAAAAAATACCGGCGAAGCTTGCCGAGAGAGTTACAAAAGAACTGACAATACCTACTATCGGTATTGGTGCCGGAGGTGCGTGCGACGGACAAGTGCTTGTAATCGCAGATATGCTTGGCATGACAAAAGGATTCTCGCCTAAGTTCCTCCGCCGTTATGCCGAACTGGGGACTGTCATGACTGATGCTATAGGACATTACATACAGGACGTGAAGAATTGTGATTTCCCTAATGAGAATGAACAGTATTAAAAGATTGCCGATATGATGAAGACGGGCTTTGTTGTTTTAACTTTCTTGATGGCTTTCTCAGGCAGGATAGGGGCGCAGTCATATACGAATACTTATCCGAAAGCAATGTGTAAGATTGCTGAGAAGTGGGTGAAGAAAGGTGAGTGGAAGAACGGATTTACGAAGGCGGTTCCTGCCGATAATGTTAATCTCGTAGAGTTTTATCTGCAATACCATCGTAACCCGAAGGAATGGCAGGCCCTGTTCGCATGGCTTGAGCAGAATGATTTGCAGACAGTTCCTGCCGGGAGGATTCCTATTGAAGGGACAAGCCTGACTGTTTCCGTTGAGGATGGGGATAATTGGTGCTCAGAGCAAGATCTGAAAGACGGTAAAGGTTCTGAGTCACATCTCCAGAAGATAGATTTTATGTATGTGGTGTCCGGTACAGAAGGATTTGCACGTCTTGACCATGAAACCTCTGTGCCAAAGAACGAATATAAGCCGGACAGATATGAATATACATTTGACGCTTCTAAACTTGAGCGTTTCAACTCTGTGCCCGGTACATTCAATATCATGTTTCCGTGTGATTGGCATATTGCAAAAATCAAAACTCGTGAACAAAATCAGCGTTTGCGTGTTTTAGTAATAAAAGTGAATTATAAACCATAATTAAAATAGTATTGATATGAAACTTAAAGGTACAAAAACAGAAGCCAACCTTATGGAGGCTTATATCGGAGAATCAAAGGCAAGGAACAAATACACTTATTATGCAAGTAAGGCCAAAAAGGATGGATATGTTCAGATTGCCAATTTGTTCGAGGAGACAGCAAACAATGAAAAGGAACATGCAAAGATTTGGTTCAAACTGTTGGCTGGAGGGTCGGTGAAGGAAACTGCTGCCAACTTGCTTGATGCTGCAGAAGGCGAACAGTATGAATGGACTGACATGTATCCGCGTATGGCAAAGGAAGCTCGTGAAGAAGGATTCGATGACATTGCAGACCTTTTTGAAGGAGTTGCAGCCATAGAGAAAGAGCACGAGGAGCGCTATCGCAAATTGCTCAAGAACGTACTTGACAAGAAAGTCTTTACCAAAGACGGCGAATGCATCTGGCAGTGCGGTAACTGCGGACATATTGTAATCGGAAAAGAAGCACCGGAGAAATGTCCAGTATGTTCACATGCACGCGCTTACTATCAGATTAAAGCTGAGAACTATTGATTTTATTGTTTAACATTATAAAATGATTTTAAGATGAAAAAGTATGTTTGTGATGTATGCGGTTGGGTATATGATCCGGCTGTAGGAGTTCCTGAAGCCGGAATAGAACCAGGAACAGCATTTGAGGATCTTCCAGAAGATTTTGAATGTCCATTGTGCGCTGTTGGCAAGGATGAATTCTCAGAAGTAGAAGATTAATCTTCTTCAAAATAAATGGAGTAAAGCTTTTCCTGAAGTTTTGCTCCATTTATTTTTTTAAGAAACAGCTATATTGTTATGTCCTGCTGTAGGTTATATTTTATATTATCGGGAGTTTTTCAGGATTTCACAGATTGCATTTGTTGGTGCAAACAGTAAAAACGAGCGTAATATATTGAAAATAAATAGTATAATTATATACGGACAATACCCTGAAAACATATTGTCTGTGCAGAGAGGAATAAAAAACACTACGCAAAAATCTCAAATCCACAGTGTTGATTATAAAAACCACAGTGTGGATTTGAGATTTCTGCGCACTGTTTTTAATTTTTCGCTGTACAGATTTTTTTATTGTAGAGTGGTGTGTGTGGACTATAAGTCCTAAATAATTTCTACTATTGTAGATAAGCCTGTTGATAGCCTTTTCCTGCTTCTGACTATAAGTCCTTTATTCCATCTTTTTCTTTTCCGTCGTAAAGACCTTTATTCCTCATTGAAGATTTTGTTGTACATTTGCAATCGGAATGCGCGGACATACATTTTGAAAATGATTTTTGCGTCACAACAGTAAAATAAATTATTATACCAATGGAAAGAGAAGGGAAGATATTGATAGTTGATGACAACGAGGACGTGCTGCTGTCTCTCAACATGCTGCTGAAACCACACGTCGAGGCAGTGAGAGTCATCAACAAACCCGAGCGAATCATAGAATTTATGGATAATTTCATGCCCGATGTGATTATGCTGGACATGAATTTCAGCCGTGATGCCATCAGCGGAGAGGAAGGCTATGAGTGGTTGCAGAAAATCCTGAAGCATAATCCTCAGAGCGTGGTTTTGTTTATCACCGCCTATGTGGACACCGAAAAGGCGGTGAGGGCGATAAAGGCGGGAGCTGTCGATTTCATTCCGAAACCGTGGGATAAGACCAAACTTCTCGATACGGTGAAGAGTGCCGTGGAACTCAGCAAGAATCGGCAGGGAAACAGGAACGAAGTGAACGTGCCGGCGATGGACGACGTTTTCAGTACTTTCATTGGCGAGTGTCCGGAAATTCAGAAAATAAAGAAACAGATAGCGCGAATCGCCGTTACCGACACCAATGTGCTGATAACAGGCGAGAACGGTACGGGCAAGGATGTGGTGGCTCATGCCATTCACCGGCTCTCGCAGCGGAGCGAGAAACCTTTCGTATGCATTGATTTGGGCTGCATCCCGGAAGCGTTGTTCGAGAGCGAGCTGTTCGGCTACGAGAAAGGCGCGTTTACTGATGCCCGCACGCAGAAAGCGGGGCGGATGGAGACGGCCGACGGAGGCACCCTGTTCTTGGATGAGATTGGCAACCTGACCATGCAGATGCAACAGAAGTTGCTGACCGCCATCGAGAAGAAAGAAGTGGTGCGCGTAGGTGCTCAAAAGGCGCAGAAGGTGGACATGAGGATTGTGAGTGCTACAAACGCGAATCTGCAACAGCGGGTTTATGAAAACACTTTCAGACAAGACCTTCTCTATCGCATCGACACCATAGAGCTGCATCTGCCTCCGCTTCGGGAGCGTGGCAGTGACATCATTCTTCTTGCTGAACATTTCGCGAAAAAAATCACGGAGAAATATGGCGGAGAGGCTGTGACGCTGGACAAGGACGCGTGCAAGAAACTGATGAGCCATCCGTGGCATGGAAATGTGAGAGAGTTGCAACACTGCATGGAGCGGTCTATCGTCATGTCGGGCAAGTCGGTGCTGACAGCCGACGACATCGTCCTTGGTGACACGTCGCCGGAAAAGGGAGAGAGCAGAACGGAACAGGCTGTTCCGCTCAATCTCGAAGAGCTGGAGAGGCAGGCTATTCGTAGAGCCGTAGCCATGAGCAACGGCAATTTGACACAGGCTGCCGAACTGCTGGGCATCACGAGGTTCGCACTCTATCGGAAAATTGACAAACTTGGAATCTGATGCTATGTTCTCTTTCGACAATCTATTCAGAAGCAAAAGTGTACATCGCCTCAAACTGATGGTTGAGGCGATACGCACCCGCGATTTCACCTTGCAATATTCGCTCGACAAACTGAGAGGTCCGGAGCGGGAACTGGCGGAGGAAATCAACCGGCTCGTGCAGGATTTTCGCAACATGCAGTCCACGCAAGAGTCGCAATACCGCTATTTCGACACCCTTCTCAATTCTGTCAATGAGTTTCTCTTTGTCGCCGATGAAGACAACAATGTGAAGTGGATGAATCAGGCAGCCATTGAAGGTCTGTGCGGATTCAGAATCACAAATCTCAGCAGTCTCTCCACGATAAGTCCGTCATTGCCCGGAATGTTGTCGCAGATGCGTCCGGGAAGCACGCAGATTGTTTCCATTCCCACCATCGGTGGCAAGGTTCAGAAGGAATACGCGGCGAGCGTGGTCATGTTCTTCAATAAAGGAATGAACCTGAAACTCTTCTCTTTGCAGAACGTGCAGGTGGTGATTCAGAAGAGTGAGGCTGAGGCGCAGCAGCAGCTGGTGCGTGTGCTGACCCATGAAATCATGAACTCGCTCACACCAATCATTTCGCTTTCCGACACCTTATGTACGGAAATCGACAACGGCACATTGTCGCACGAAGAAACCCAGATGGCATTGCAAGCCATCAACCGCCGAAGCAACGGGCTTTTGCAGTTTGTGGAAAATTACCGTAAACTGCAACGCATTTCGCCGCCAGAATACAGCACTGTGTTGGTGGGTGAACTCATTGCCGACCTTCGCCATCTTTTTTCCATACCGTATCTTCATTTCGATATAGAAAATCCAGACCTGACAATCAACATCGACCGTGCGCAAATAGAGCAGGTGATGATAAATCTGATTAAGAATGCGGACGAAGCCTGTGAAGCGAGAAGGGAAGAGGAGAGTATTGCTGCAAAAGAAAATGGAGATTCTGTGGCGATGGAAAACGGGGACTCTCCTTCGGAAAAATATTTCTATACCCCTTCAGTCATTGTCAAGACCGAATTGCAGAATAATAATAGTGAACTGTGCATTTCCGTGACTGACAACGGCTGCGGAATCACACCGGAAGCCATGAGCCGCATTTTTGTGCCGTTCTTCTCCACCAAGAGCGGAGGTTCGGGCATCGGACTCAGCATCTGCAAACAAATTGTGGCAATGCACGGAGGCACTATCAACGCTGTTTCAACGCTGAATGAGCAGACTTCTTTTAGAGTTACTTTGCCCGCTTTTTAGTATTCAGTTGACCTAACCTGCATTATTCATAGACTTTCCTACTGCCAGTCAATCCTTGCAATAGGAATGACTATGAATAATGTTGGTTATATGTGATAATCAATGAATTATGTTGAGCTTGATACCTGGGTTGTTACAGAAGCTGTTTTAAATTTTATTGATTGTTTTCGACAGACTCCTCCGTCGAAAACAATCAATAAAAAATTTTACATCACTAAAATTTAAAACAGCTTCTACAGACTTCTAAAGTGAAATCTTCACAATTAGTTACATGATTCTGCCATTTGGTTGTACGGTTGAAATCATTTCTGTGGCATTGGCTCAAATATCTTAAAGAAAGCATACTATCTATGTATAATGCCTTGTAAACATATATTATGTGCAGAGAAAAATTGAAAACAGTGCGCTAAATTCTCAAATCAACACTGTTGATTATAAAATCAGCACTGTTGATTTTGTAAACAACACTGCTGATTATAAAAACAGCAGTGTTGATTTGAGAATTCGGTGCACTGTTTTTTTACTCTTCGGTGTGGTGGAAATGTCTTTCTAATGGATTATAACATAATTTTTTATGGGGCTTCAATTCTATGCTTAACAAGACTCTTCGCATCTGTGCTTATTCTGGAATCATTCCGACAGAGACAGGACAAAAATATTGACGGATGTAATAAACAATAGTCCGTAAAATCTTTTCAACCGTACAGGTCGGGTGTTTTGGAGGTAAGCGTGTTTATGGATTTCTCTTTTGATTGTCTTATAAAATGTGTGTGAAGTGTGTGTATTCGCACATCAACCGTGCAATAACGCACATAAATAGTATTTGTCTAAAATGGTTATTCCTTTTATAATCAAAATGTTATGAGTTTGGTATCTAATTTGTACTAATTGGAGTAAAAAATCGTAAGATGATGATTGGAAAAAGAATGATGATTGTCGCTTTGGCGGCGGTAATGGGAGGGGTGATGCGAGGGGCTGACACTTTGCGAATCGACCTGAACGGTACAATCAGTATGGCTCAGAGCCAGTCGCCCGAGGTGCAGAGGGCGAAAAACAGCTTCCTGTCTGCCTATTGGAACTACCGATATTATTCAGCCAATTACTTGCCGTCTGTCTCCCTGTCGTCCACACCTTATATAAATAAGGAGATAAACAAGATTACTCAGGCGGATGGTTCAGACATTTTCATAAAGCAAGACCAGTTGGGAGCGGACCTCACACTGACGATAAATCAGAATGTGGCTCTGACGGGCGGACATATCTTTGTGAAGAGCAGTCTCACCCGACTCGACGAACTGAGGAACAAGTCAACGGCATACAGCAGTCAGCCGATAGTCTTAGGCTATGAGCAAAGTCTTTTCGGCTACAATTCGCTGAAATGGGACAGACGCATCGAACCTGTCCGTTATCGCGAAGCTGCCAAGCAATATGCAGAGACACTTGAGCTGGTGTCGGCAGATGCGTCGATAAATTTCTTCTCTTTGGCTTCCGCCATGATGGAGCTGGAAATGGCGAAGCAGAATTTCGCCTCTGCCGATACGCTCTATCAGATGGCGAAGGGGCGGTACGACATTGGCACGATAACTGAAAACGAAATGCTACAGCTGGAGATAAACCGTCTCAATGAGGAGACGAATGTGATGGATGCGCAAATATCGCTCGAAGAGCAGATGCGCACGTTCCGTTCTTTCTTGGGCTTGGAACAAGATGTGGAAATAGAAGTGGAAGTGTCCGACAGTGTTCCCGCATTTGAAGTATCTTTGCAGCGAGCGTTGGACTTGGCGACAGAGAACAGTCCCGATATGGAATATTACAAGCGCATTCGTATGGAGAGCAAGAGCAATCTGGCATACGCGAAGGCGGGTGCGCGGCTGAAGGCGGATTTGTACTTCCAGTTGGGACTGTCACAGACAGGGGAGGGAGTATCAGACGCATTCCGGAATCTGAACAGTCAGGAGTACGCACGCATTTCCATTTCTTTGCCGCTGCTCGACTGGGGACGCGGAAAAGGTAAGGTGAGAGTGGCTGAGTCGCAGCTGGCATTGACCAACACGCAGGCGGAACAGGGCATGAGAGATTTCAACCGGAACGTACAAAAGCTTGTGATGCAGTTCAACATGCAGGCACGGAAGGTGAAAATAGCCTCGATGACAAGCAAGAGGGCGGAGCAGCGGCACACTGTCGCCAAGCGGCTCTACATCTTGGGAAGGAGTTCCATACTTGACCTCAATTCCGCCATCAGCGAGAAAAATTACGCTCGCAGGAGCTATCTTTCCGCTCTGAAGTCGTTCTGGACGCTCTATTTCACGCTTCGCAGCATGACCACCTACGACTTTGAACATGACAGACCATTAATTAAAAACCTGCCAATCAAATAAATCATGGACATAAAACTTGAAAAGAAACCGTGGTATGTTCGTTTCCGCTATTATCTCATCGGCGGAGCGGTGTTCCTCACCTTTGTAGTCTATGTGATTACAGTGGTCTTGAGTCCCCGCCAGTTGAAGATTGATGCGGAAGAATACAGAATAGTGGAAGTCGTTGACGGACGTTTTCTCGAATACATCGATGTGGAAGGTCTTGTGCAACCGATACAGACCGTGCAGATAAATGCTTTGGAGAACGGCTTCGTAGAGCGCATCGTGGCGGAGGAAGGAGCGATGCTGAAAAAGGGTGACACCATCCTCGTGCTTTCCAATCCGGAACTGCTTCGTCTCATCAACGATGAACAGGCGGAATGGGAGAACAGCTGCCGCAACTACCGTGAACAGGAGATTGAAATGCAGCAGAAGAGCATCACGCTGCGTCAGCAGTCGCTCGATGCCAATCATCAGATGCGTAGTCTGGAAAAGTCGCTCCGACAGAGTCGGGAGGAATACCACATGGGTGTAAAAAGCAAGGCGGAACTGGAGATTGCCGAGGAGGACTATGAGTATCAGAAGCAGAAGACACTTCTGCAAATTGAAAGCCTTCATCACGACTCTGTGGCGACTATGCTGAAACGCGAGATGGTGCAAGCCAACAAAGCGGCAGCCGACAAGAAGCTGGCTCGTTCCAACAATCGTACCGACAATCTCGTGGTGAGGGCGACGACAGACGGGCAACTGAGTTTCCTCAATGCCGCTTTGGGACAGCAGATTTCTTCGGGAACGAATGTTGCGTCCGTCAAAGTGCTGAGCCAATATAAGATAGGTACGAACATTTCGGAATACTATATCGACCGCATCAACGTGGGGCTACCGGCGAACATTCAGTATCAGGACAAGAAGTTTCCGTTGTATGTGAGTAAAGTCGTGCCGGAGGTGAAAGAACGCAACTTCACCTGCGACTTGGTTTTCAGGGGCGAAAAGCCGGGAAATATCCGGTTGGGAAAGAGCTACAGGGTGCTTATCGAACTTGAACAGCCGGAGAAAGCGTTGGTCATTTCCAAAGGCAATTTCTATCAGCAGACGGCGGGCAAATGGATATTCCGTCTCTCGCTCGACGGCAAGACGGCCCGGAAAGTAGATATTGAGATAGGGCGGCAGAATCCGCAGCAGTATGAAATCCTTTCGGGGCTGAAAGCCGGCGACAAGGTTATCGTGAGCGGGTATGACAAGATAGGAAATATAGAAGAGCTTATCATCAAATAAAAAGAACTCAAACAAAACTCGAAATTATGAATCTTTTAACCCATAACTTGAAAATGGCATTCAGAAATCTGAATAAATATAAGTTGCAGACTCTGATAAGCATTGTCTCCATAGCCATAGGAATAGTGACAATTGCAGCCGTAGATGTTTTCACAAAACCATTCAGATTGCCTGAGGTGTGCAAGCTGCCGTATTACGACCGCATGTACACGCTACGCTTCGATTCGCTCTATTCTGAAAACGCTCCGGTTTTGGACGGTAACTCAGCGGATATCCAGAACGGACCGAGGGATATTGAGGTGAGCAGGGAAATGATACAAGCATTGAAAGGGAATGGAGGAATGTCCTGTGTTGACAATTTGTGTGTTGCGAATTATAATTTCACCACTCCGGAGATTCGCTTTCTCGATGACGATTCGCTTGTGGCCATCACCACATTGAAATCAATGGTGGTGGACTCGGAATATCTGGTTTACATGGGTGTGCGTTCTGCCATTACGGGTGGAGCTATTAAAGTGCCGAAAAGTGGTGAGGCTGTCATTTCAGAGAGGGAGGCGAAACGCTTGTTTGGCGACAGAAATCCTGTGGGGCTTACTGTCACGGAAGAGGAAAAGAGTGCCACCATTGTGGATGTGGTGGCTGACAACTCTTCAATTAATATTTTGACAAGTACGCTCCATGCCTGTGTGTGCTACTGTTTGGGAAATATGGAGGATATCTTCGACAGAAATTCATACTGGTTCTATTCGAGGAGGATTGGTGTCGTTCTGAAAGAAGGTCTTACCACACGGCAACTGGAAGATGAAGTGAACATGCGCTTAAAGCCGTTGGGAGTGAAGACGCATGTGTAGAGTCTGAAAGAATCAATGGAACCAAATATCAGACCCATGCTTGTTGCCGTTTCAATCATTCTGCTTTGCAGCTCGTTGATTCTTCTCGCCTCTTTTCTCGGCTTTATCCGTATGCAGATTCAACTGTTTTGGATGCGCAAACGCGAACTGTCGCTACGTATTGTCACCGGAGGCAAGAAGATGCAGCTGTTCTCGATGCTGCTCACCGAGGTGCTGCTCGTTGTCGTTGCAGCGGTTGTGGTGGCAATGTTGGCGGGAATCTTGCTGGAAGATTTTCTGAACACCTGTATGCCGTTGTTGCAGGAGAACGAGTTTATAAATATTGATGGGGTGTGCGAAGAATGTACCATTATAGGTGGAGTATTAGTGGCGATATGTGTGTGCGTAGTGTGGCTTACTTTGCAGCGTATCTGCAAAGCAAACGTAGGGTTGGCGAGTGCCATGCGTAACAGTCGTACCCACTTGTTCCGCAACACGATGCTTTGCATACAGATTACCGTCTGTATGATGTTCGTATGCGGAATGCTTATTGCTGTTCATTGGGTTGGAAAGACGGCTGACGCGTACAACATCCCGGCTGATGAGGAGACGTACAAGAACACTGTGCTCATCGTGCCGAGAGCTTGCAACGACTCGGAACGGCTTCAGAAAACGCTGAAGCAACTGCCCGAAGTTTGGGAGTATATGTGTTATAACGAAAAATACAGGTTCGTGGATGTGTTCGAGATTAATGTTGAATCTGGGGAAAGATATGTGGACGAGACGCACTGTTGGACTCTTGTGTCAACGGACACAGCGATAATAGATTTCTTCCATCTGAAAAAGCAATGGTTCAATGGAGCGCGTGAACAAAGTAGATACGTTTTGGTTCGAGAAGATTATTACGAAAAACTGAAAGAACAGGGATTGTCGAAAGACATAGCTTTCCGTCTAGGGAATCCGGAGAAATCCTTCCAGATAGCGGGTACATTCTCGGGCGGCAAGCCTTTCTGCTTGTTATCAAACAGCTTCAAAATTATAGTTATAGACCCTGAACATGCGTTTATAAGAAGCCATTTGCTTCTCCGGCCTAAAGTCGGCGACTACAAATCGCTCGTCAAGGCGGTCAATGCGACGGTGGAAGAAATCGAGCCTGCCGCAGCGGAACGGTTCGCCTATTCCTATTATGAATGGGGCTCTCAGGAATTTCGTATGTTTAGCATCATTGAGACGGGAGTATTGATTCTCGGCATTGCCAGTCTCATTATTTGCGCGATGAACATTTACAGCACCGTGGCTCTCGACACCCGGATGCGCAAGAAGGAGGTGGCTATACGCAAGGTGAACGGGGCTAAGGCGAAAGACATCATGAGGATGTTCTGCCGACTGTATGTGGTGCTCTGCATCGTGGCGGCATGTGTCAGTATCCCTGTTTCATATATGTTGGATTATTTTCTGACAGGTCTGTTAAGAGACTTTATTCCGTCAGCGGAGGCGGGCTCGCAAGTGCTCGCCGCGACGATGCTGATAGTGCTGGGAATAGGAATTGTCATCGCTCTCATATTCTCAATTGTCTCGTGGTACATCCGTAAGATGTGCAGGGTGAATCCTGCGGAGGAGATTGCCAAAGAATAGATGCGATGGCACACGAAAGAAAATGAAAGAATGAATCGAATAAATATATAAAAAAGAACGGATATGATTAAGTTAGAAAACGTCAAGAAGGTGTTCCGTACAGAAGAAATTGAGACATGGGCACTGCGTGAAGTGAATCTCGAAGTGAAAGAAGGAGAGTTTGTGGCAATCATGGGACCTTCGGGTTGCGGAAAGTCCACATTGCTCAACATATTGGGACTTTTGGACAATCCGACAGAGGGCACATACATGCTCAACGGCAAGGATGTGAGCAAGTTAAAAGAGAACGACCGCACAGACCTGCGCAAGGGTGTTATCGGATTCGTCTTCCAGAGTTTCAACCTCATTGACGAGCTGAACGTAACGGAAAATGTGGAACTGTCGCTGCTCTATATGGGCATTCCTGCAAAGGAAAGAAAGGAGAGAGTCACTGCCGTCATCAACAGTGTGGCGATGAGCCACAGAACCGGACACTTCCCTTCGCAGCTCTCGGGAGGTCAGCAACAGCGCGTGGCTATTGCCCGGGCTATAATTGCGAATCCCAAGATTATTCTTGCGGACGAGCCTACCGGAAATCTCGATTCGAGGAACGGTAAAGAGGTGATGGATTTGCTGAAAGAGCTGCACAAGAACGGTACGACAATCATCATGGTGACTCACTCGCGCCACGATGCGAGCTATGCCAACCGGATTGTAAATCTGTTCGACGGTCAGATTGTGAGTCAAGTTGAAATGTAATTTAAACGATAAAGGTTAAGGTGTTTTGCAGTCTCACGTCGTGAGACGTGGAACTGCTTTTTCTAACCGACATGAAATAATCAGAAACAATCACTGACAGAAATGAAGAATAGAATCTACATACTCAGACATGCGTGGAAACACATTTCGCGCATACGGATTTATTCCGCAATCAATATCATTGGGCTTGTCATTTGCCTGACAGGTACGGTTATCATCGCCCGTTACGTGCACCAAGAACTGACGGTTGACGATTACGTGCCCAATGTGGATCGGGTGATGCTCCTTTTTAACAAAAATGAGAATGGATCAATGCAACATTCCGATGCGGAAAACTGGAATCATGTTGACAATTGGGACGACCCATTTATGGACTCTGCGGTAGATTGCTACACGTGTTTCCATACGATGACAGAGCGAAACGATGTCACGATAGGTGACATCCATTATCAGCCGACCATCATATTGGCAGACAGCATGTTCCTGCGCATTTTTCCGCGCCGCGCATTGGAAGGAAAACTGACAATGACTGCCGCCACCGATGTCGTTGTGAGCAAACGGTTCGCCCAAAAGGTGTGGGGTGAGGAATCGCCTGTGGGCAAGCATGTCGTGCTCGATGAATACACGCTCAATGTCGTAGGTGTGGCAGACGATGCAGGAACGAAATGCAATCTCGACTTCGATATGCTTATCGACAACAATCTCCTGAATTATAGGCTGACGGTAATAGGGTGGAGCGCGATTGTATTTAAGGAAGGCGAAGATTATCGCGAGTTTAACAAAAGACACCATCCTTATATCGAAAATTCGGACGCGAATAACCGATGGCACTTCCAAGTCTTGCCGCTCAAAGAAGCGTATTTTGATTTGGATGTGGGACGTTACGATAAGGGAATAATAAATCAAGGCAACAGAGACAACATTTTGATGCTGAGCATAGCCGCAATCTTACTGCTTTCGATAGGTCTGTTCAACTATCTGAACATTTCATCCATCGTGATGACTCACCGCAAAAACGATTTCATCGTGAAGAAAGTGTTCGGAGCGAACCGGTGGGATGTGTTTGGACAGATGATGTGCGAAAACATGGTCATGTCGGTATTGTCGGTGTCGATGGCTTGGATTATTGTAGCGATGACGACACCTCTTCTTCTGAAGACATACAGTCTTGGTCAAGTGACTTCGGCATCTTTCGACATAGTGCTCTCACTTGCCATCACGCTGCTGTTCCCTCTGATTGTCAGCTTGTGGACGTTTTTGCAGAACCGCAGTGCGAATGATGTGGCGGATGCACGAAAGGCAGCTCGGAAGAGCAATCAGTATCGTCTGCAAAACGTGGCGCTGGTACTGCAATACACTGTGACTTTCTTCCTTATCGTAGTCAGTATATACACGACCTCGCAACTGAGATACATGCTGAATGCCGATATGGGCTATCGGACGACGGACATCCTTTCGTGCAACATTCTTCCTGCTTCCTATATCCAACGTACCGAAGATAATTGGGATAGGCTGATGGCAGAAGAAGCCAAAAGGAAACAATGTATGAAAGAGATATATCAGCGGCTGAAAGAGACCCCTCTGATAGAGAAGTGTGCGTTCACTGATGATGAAAACAACGTGTCGCTTACAACGAAAATGTCGGTGACGAGTATTTCTACTATTGCCATAAAGCGTGCTGACAGTGATCAAGCGTTTATTCCGGTTGAGTGTATGCGGATGTCGAAAGACGTATTTGACCTTTACGAACTGAAGCTGATTGAGGGCGAAGAGTTGAAAGATACGGGAAATGTCTTTACCAGCTACAGATGTTATGTCACTGAAAATGTGTTGAAGCTGTTGGACATAAAAGACATCAAACATGATTTGATACAGTTCAACAGGCGTCTGTGGTATAGCGTAGGGTTTGATGGCGGCTCAAATCCTCCGTTCGAGATTCAAGGTGTCATCAGAGATTTTACGACCCATCATCTTGCTTTAAGCGACGTTCCAAAGGCTATAATTATTGAAGACACTGGCGGCGGGTGGGGACGTGTAAACTGGTTGCTCGTCCGTGTGTCTCCGGGCAGAAGGGCGGACGTGCTTAAATATCTGCAAAAATTGTACGAAGAATATAACGGAGATGGCAGTGAGATGGAATACAAATGGATTGAGGACGATTTGGCTGCAATCTACGATGACGACAAGCGTACCACAAACATCTATTCCACCTTTGCGCTGCTTGCCATACTGGTTTCTGCGCTTGGTCTCTTGGGCGTGTCCCTTCACAATCTTCAGCGCAGGCGGAGAGAGATTGCCATAAGGCGGGTGAACGGAGCGAAGATGAAAGACGTGTTCCGTCTCATTGTGCGGAAGTTTGCCATTGCTCTTGCAATAGCTGTAGCGATAGGCACTCCGCTGTCTGTCTATGCGCTCCATTTCTACATGGACAATTATGCTAACCACATTCCTCTCTCGCCACTCTATTTCGTCTTTGCGACCTGCATACTGTTAGCGATTACGTTTGCAATCGTTTATAGTCAGATACGCAAAGCGATGAGAACCAATCCTTCTGTGATTTTGGGAAAAGAATAAAATATATATAATAAGAAGCTGTTTTAAATTTATTACGGAAAATTTAAAACAGCTTCTAAATAGCTTTATTGTAAAAGATGGTATTTTGCTTGGGGGGTGAAACCATACGAATGTAGATAAAAGTTGCCGGTTTGGGACACCAAGTTATTGGTCTATTGCATTTACTTCAATTCTTCCGGAGTTGATTTTAATCGAATAAAACTTTGTACCTTTGTGCGCATTATCATTTAATATAGGTACAGACATGGCAAGAGTTGGTTATGGAGGGTTCGGCACTAACAAGTGTGGATGGAACGGTACGGTTGTAAACAAATGGTAAGGGAGATGAATGGATATATGAGAAAGTATTCGGTAAATGTAAACCAAAAGAAATGTAACTAAACTGATGGAAAATCGTATTGAGGAGGAGAAGAGAGTTGTCAGTCAGATGATACATTTGTATTGCCGGAGGAAAGAAGGCAATACAGTCTTGTGCCCTGATTGTGAAGAACTGTTGGACTATGCTATGAAACGGCTTGATAGTTGCCGTTTTGGAAACGATAAGCCTACCTGTAAGAGGTGCCCCATACATTGTTATCGTCCGGATATGAAGGAGCGTATCAGAATAGTTATGCGGTGGGCTGGACCCAGAATGCTTCTCTTCCATCCTGTTACAGCGGTTCGGCATCTTCTGAGAGAATTTAAATAAGACGTATTTTGAATTTCATTTAGTTGTAAGAAGTATATCCGACTGTTTTAAGGCGGCTGTATTTGATAGATTTGTGTATAAGATTGTAAGGTTGTCCAACTCTATTTTTAGGCTTCATAATAAAATTTTTTATATGAATTTTTTAACAAAATAAATTTTTGACAAAATGATAGCATTTGAGTGATTTTTAATTCAAATTTGCACGTTTTATTTCAAAATGTTATCTTTCTGATTTTGTTAAATGTTAAAATTTCAAGCCCTCTGGAACGCTTCAAAATGAAGCGCGACGAACTTTTCTCGAAGAATGGGGATTCTATGCGCGTTTCGTGAGGCCCACGAGAATTGTGAAATAGTGTTTCATTTTGAGACGCTTCTTTTACATTTGTTTATTACCGGCGAAGAGTTTTTCTGAGAAAACTACTAAGTTTTCAAAATTCCAGCGCACTGCAAATAAATTTTCAGCGCACTGTAATTTTATTTGCAGTGCGCTACAATTTTATTTTCTGTGCGCTGAAAATTTGATGACAGCGCGCTGAAAATAAAAACACACCGTTCTTCAGAATAAAAGGCTGTGGAGACCGGATGGAATGTTAAGAAGTGTATAATTCTCCGTCTTAGAAGAGAGTATGAACTAAGACTTAAAAATGAACGATTTTAGGATGGTGTTTTAGAGTAAAAATGGTAAATATGGACGTAAAATATTAATAATCAATAAATTATCAGAATACTCAAAACATTCAAAAAAATGCGTCCGATGCGTTTTTTTGAGCGTTTTGAGAATTTTTGTATTCTGTTGATTGTCAATTAGTTATCTTTGGACTAAAATTTCCGTCTCTTCGTCATCGGCAAAAAATCGCTCCAAGTGTTAAATTTTCATTTTGGGCGAAAATATCATTTTGTCAAATCGAAAAATGCTGTTTTAGCCTATTTTTATGTGCTTGCATTCAACAGATTCCTCCGTCACTATCGTGCCATATAAACAGCATGAGTAATCAGTCAAATACACCCATCTAAACAAAAAAGGAGTTTGTGATGCCTTGCATTATTTCCGCAAAAAAACATCCGTATATAAACGAGTTTCCGTATTTTTGTCGTGTAAAAAGTGATTGTATGAAAAAGATTGCGATAATACTTGTGTCATCATCATCGTTGGAAATGGCGGAAACGATAAAAAGGGAAGCTGAAAAATCTGATGTGACATTATATTATAAAGGCGAGCTTAAAGGATGTGAAAGAATTTCTTCTGTGTCCGACGCTGTGAAAGAGCTGTTTGATAAAGTTGATGCATTGGTCTTTATCTGTGCTATGGGGATATGCGTGAGAAGTATATCCGGTTTGGTCGGTGACAAACATGATGACCCGGCTGTTGTTTGTGTAGATAGTACCGGGCATTATGTCATTCCCGTGCTGTCGGGGCATATAGGCGGAGCAAATGAATTGTCAAGGTTCATTGCTTCCGTTACAGGAGGAGAGGCTGTTGTCACTACGCAGAGCGATAACAACGGCTTTTGGGCGCTTGATACTATTGCGCGCGATTATGGCTGGAGGGTTACTGCGTCTCATAAGCAGATGAATGATGCGATAGCTTTGTTTGTCGGTGGATGCAAGACCGCTGTTGTGGCTGAGTGCGAGGATGCAGGAACGAAGATGATGCAGGAGACAAAGCCAGCACATGTGGATTTCTTCTGGAGTTATGAGGAGTTTTGTGACCGACGGAAAGGGTTGATTCTTGATGGGCAAGACGATTATGCTCTTGCGATATTTGTTTCTCCTTACATCCGTGCTGTGGAGACAGTCCCGTGTTTACAATTCTTCCCTCCAGTTCTTCATCTTGGTGTAGGGTGTCAGAAACTGACCCCGAAAGAGACTGCGCAACAGATTGTCGAAGAGGTCACGGCTGCCGGATATTCTGCTGATTCCATTGCTACGATAGGTACGATTGAGCTGAAGAAAGATGAGCCGATGCTGTCGGAGTTGCTTCGGTTATGCGAAGCTTCCCGGTTGTGTATTTATTCTGCGGAGGATTTGAATGAGGTAGATATTCCGAATCCGTCGGAGAGAGTCTTTGAGGCGACGGGTACATACGGAGTTGCTGAGGCTGCTGCTTTGTCGGGAGCTGAAGGAGCGCGTCTGATAATAGAGAAACATAAAGGAGTGTCTTCGGCAGATGGAACTTCACATTATACATACGCGCTTGCGGTGTCTTCCGAACATAGGAATGGCGGACATATTGAGATTGTGGGAGCAGGTCCCGGAGACCCGGAGCTTGTCAGTGTGCGAGGAAGAAAATTCTTGCAGCGTGCAGATTTGATTTTATATGCAGGAAGTCTGGTACCGCGCGAATTGACCTATTGTGCCAAACCGGGAGCGGTGGTGCGTTCATCAGCCTCTATGAATCTTGAAGAACAGTTCGAACTTATGAAAAGTTTCTATGACAAAGGGCTGCTGGTGGTACGTCTGCATACTGGTGATCCTTGTATATACGGAGCTATTCAGGAGCAGATGAACTTTTTTGACAGGTATGGGATGAGCTATCACATCACACCGGGAATATCTTCTTTTCAGGCGGCTGCGGCTGAGTTGCGTTCACAGTTTACGATTCCGGAAAAGGTGCAGACCATCATTCTTACTCGTGGCGAAGGTCGCACACCGATGCCCGATAAGGAAAAGTTGCATTTGCTTGCGCGTTCTCAATCGACGATGTGTATATTTCTTAGTGCCGGTATTGTCCGTCAAGTTCAGAAAGAACTGTTGGAGTGTTATCCTCCGGAAACTCCTGTTGCTGCATGTTACAAACTTACTTGGAAGGAGCAGCGCATTTATCGTGGCAAGCTCAGTGAGCTGGTTTCCATTGTGGAGGGAAATGCACTTGACATGACTACTATGATTGTTGTCGGCGATGCCATTGACAACCGTAGCGGATTCAGCAAACTATATGACGGAGGGTTTACTCATTTATTCCGGAAGGCGAAGAAAAATTAGAGTTGTGGTGTTATGCTTTTGATTTTTGGCGGAACAACGGAAGGGAGGCTTGCGGCGGAAGTGGCGGAAGAGTCGGGTAGGGAGTTCTTCTATTCGACAAAAGGCGAACTTCAGCAGGTTGCCCTTCACAATGGGCGGCGGTTGTCCGGAGTGATGACGAGAGAGGATATGATTGCCTTTTGTCGTGAAAATGATATTCGCTGTATAGTAGATGCAGCACATCCGTTTGCCGAAAATCTGCATTTGACGATAGCGGAGGTGTCGTTGCAGACAGATATACCTGTGGTGCGGTTGCAGAGGAATTTCGGATATATGATTGAAGATGCCGTGTATTGTGACGACTATGATGATGCGGTCAGAAAACTTTTCTCTCATGGAGTCGGACGTTTGCTTGCTTTGAGCGGAGCCAATACGATAGCAAAATTAAAACCTTTTTGGCTGACGACAGATACTTTTTTTCGCATTCTTCCTCGGAAGGAAAGTGTAGAACTGGCGAGGAAGCATGGCTTTCCGGAGTCCAATCTTATATATTTTAAAGATAATGTGATGGATATGACACTTCCCACCGTAGAGGAGGAGATGGCTGTCATGTCATCTGTATGTCCCGATGCAATAATAACGAAGGAGAGTGGGGAGTCCGGCGGATTTACGGCAAAAGTGGAGGCGGCACGGCGGATGGGGATAAAGGTTTTTGTTATCTCTCATCCTCAAGTCAGTCTTCCCGGCTTTTGTCCGCTTGTGGTGACCGGACGTCATGGATTGCGAAGAGCCTTGGAACATCTTGTCCCTGATTTTTATCCGCTGCACACAGGGCTTACTACCGGAGCTTGTGCTACTGCTGCGGCAAAGGCGGCATTCCATGCTTTGCTGTATGGAGAAGAACTTTCGGATGTGGCTTTCTCGCTTCCTGATGGAGAGGTGCTTTCTGTTCCTGTGGAATCGACAGTAACAGGTGACTTCTATGCAGAATCTGTTGTTGTGAAGAATGCCGGCGATGACCCTGATGTTACAAACGGATGCAGAATAGTGGTGCGTGTGGAACGGTGTGCAACAGATTCCGCTGATTTAACTTTTGATTTTGTTGGAGGTGCAGGTGTAGGCACAGTGACCTTGCCCGGACTTGGAATTGAAGTTGGTGGACCAGCCATAAATCCGGTTCCGCGTAATATGATAAAGACGGAGCTTGCCGCTATGCGGGAGAAGTGTCCTTATCCGGACAAATATCGTCATTTACGAATAGTGGTCAGTGTTCCCGGTGGTGAGGAACTTGCGAAACGTACCTTCAATGCTAAGGTTGGAGTAGTGAACGGTATCTCTATCATCGGCACATCAGGAATTGTGCGTCCTTTTTCAAACGAAGCTTTCATAGAAAGTATCCGCCGTGAAGTGGAAGTGGCTTATGCTTCCGGATGTAAGCACATTGTCATTAATTCTGGTGCGAAAAGTGAGCATATTCTTCGGGAACGGTTTAGTTCTCTTGTTCCTCAGGCATTTATTCACTATGGCAATTTTATAGGTGAGACGCTTAAAGCCATCCGTGAAGTGTATGCTGGTTCGGAATGCCAAGTCACTTTGGGTGTGATGATTGGCAAGGCTGTAAAGTTGGCAGAAGGTCATCTTGATACTCATAGCCACAAGGTTCTGATGAACAAAGATTTTCTGATGGAACTTGCAGCGGAGTCCGGATGTTCCTCGTCTGCACTCAATGTAATAGCCGACATGAAGCTTGCCCGCGAACTTTGGACTATCCTCGGCAAGAATGATTTTTCTTTATTCTTTGGAATGATTCTTAACCGTTGTCGCAAAACATGTTCTTCCGTTTTTCCTCTGGAGAACCTTGAAGTTGTGCTCGTTTCGGAAGAGGGAGAAATATTGGGTTGAGTACTTGAATCGTTGAAGGATATTGTGTAGTAATGTGGAATTAAGGTATAATAACAACAGGACGGTGATATTCGCATATTCTTTATAAATGAATGTGGATTCTAATTAAGTAAGTAATGTTTGAAAATAACTTCCGCAACTTTGGGGCAGCAAAACCCTTATTCCCTTAATGCACATAAGCAGAAAACTGTGGAAGTTATTTTATGTATATCACTAAAAGTAAATTAAACAGGGCTTTTATAAGAGATTATCATAAAAAATGAGTAGTTTTGCAATCGGATAGGGAATCCCCCTTTCCAAGACATATTAGATAAAGAAGCGTTATGCTTATCTTGCGAATGAAAACCTGAGAAACTTTCATAAATGAGCAAAAGAAGGCATAGTGGTTCTCACGCTATAGCGTGGGCTGCTATTGTTACATCTGCTCATTAGGTTTTCTCAGGACCTTCATTCAAGACGTGGCATTACAGTTCCACGCTTGAACCGAAATGTAGTTTGTATCAATCTGATATATAGCTATTATATATTGTTCTTCAGTAGATTTGATACCGCTAAGTTCCCACAAAATTACGATATTCAAAAATAATCGTTCCTAATATCTTAGGGTAAACATAGAGTTTATCATCCCCCCCCTAAAGAGCAGATGTCATAAACTTGCGGGGCTAAAATTGATATTTTGGTCACTTTTTTGTGCTTTACACGCAATATATGACTTATAACATCAAATATATTCATAGATAATTTGTACCTTTGCAGTCACATTGGATAGACATACGAATATGGAACGTAAATTACTGAACCGAATCAAAGTCGTTCTCGCAGAGAAAAATAAAAGCAATAAATGGCTCTCGGAACAATTAGATAAAGATCCTGCCATAATCTCCAAATGGGTTACCAATACGACACAGCCCAACGTGGAGACTTTAATTCAAATATCCAAAGTTTTGGGTGTGACCGTGGATGACTTATTGAGGACAGAATAATAAGTTTATGGGAGCAGTCAAATTATATAAATATCTTGATTTTACTGGTGGATTGATGATGCTACATTATAGTAATCTTCAATTTACCAATGCTACGCAGTTGAACGACCCGTTTGATTGCCATCCATCGTTAATTGATTTCTCCAATGTTCCGAAAGAAGCGTGTGGAGGATGGACACCGGAAATAATCGAAGAATTAAGAAGAGATCCATTTCGTAGAACCAGAGAAGAGGTGTGGATATGTAGCCTTTCCAAAATATATGATTCAATCTTGATGTGGAGCTATTATAGCAAACATAAAGGTATCTGTATTGGTTTGGATATGGAGAAAGCCCA
>JAGASY010000074.1 GCA_017621515.1 Bacteroidaceae bacterium | reverse complement strand
TGAATTCCTTGCTGAAACTGCGGAAGCTATGGTACAACTTGCATTCATCCAAATCATGCTTAACAAATTTATCGAATGAAATCAAAACAGCTTCTAAGTTTTTAAAACTGTAGCGCACTGCAAATAAAATTACAGTGCGCTGAAAATATGACGACAGTGCGCTGGAAATTTGAAAACTTAGTAGTTTTTTCCAAAAGACTCTTCGCCGGATATAAACAAATGTGAAAGAACCGTTCCAAAATGAAACACTATTTCACAATTCGCAGAAGCTTTTGAAGATGCGCGTAGAATCCCCATTCTTCGAGAAAAATCCTGTGCGCTTCATTTTGACGCGTGCCAGAGGGCTTAGAATTTTAACATTTAGCAAAATCAAAAAGAAAGAATTTCGAAAGAAAATCAGCAAACAGAAAATCAAAATCACTGGAATAGCTATCATTTTGTCAAAACAGAACACCCCATAAAAAAACGTATTTAAAAATTTTTTTATGGGACTTCAATAAGAATATAGCCGCACATATACTCCAAACATTTATTTCAATATATAAATTCTTAAATAATACACAATATAAACTTCCGGAAAAAATACAAATTACGCACGATAAGACATTTATTTAAAATAAAAAATATATCTTTGCATGGTTTAATTTTAATAACATCAAAGATACTTTGTATATGGGGAAAGACAAATTCTTATATTTAGGCATATTAATAACAGATTTATGCCTGTTGGTTGCATCCGCAACAGTTTCTTACTACATCTGCCAACACACCAGCCCGAATGCCATCATTGGCATCACACTGAAATCCATATTAACCATTTTAATATTCAGCTTCCTTGTCATCTTCTCCATCTATCCTCCGGTAGCACAGGAGCGTTTCTCCAAAACAGAAGACATCGTGAAGCGAGTGTTGTTCACGAGTGTTCTATTTCTGCTCGTGGCTTCTTTAGGATTTACTTTCATCTTCCCGAACATAGAATATCCGAGAAGCTTTCTCTTTACCTACATTGCCACATTTGCCATTCTGCTGCTCATAGAACGATTGTGCATAAAGAACTATCTTATCTCTTTACGCTCAAACAACAGGAATAAAAAGCATATCGTACTGGTAGGCAATACGGCTTCCATCTACAACCTTTACAAGCTGTTCCAAAACCCTATATTCGGTTACAACATCCAAGGCATATTCTTCAACGAGACTTCAATGTATGAGGAGCTTAATGCCAACAGAACAGGAGCAACCACAGATTTGTACAGCTGGCTGAAAAAACATCCGGAGACCAATGAGATATATGCTTTTTTGCCTAAAAAAGAACAGGATCAGATTAATATGCTCAGCAAGTTCTGCGACAACAATCTGATAAGATTCTATTACGTACCGGCAATAGATGTGTTCCAGAGAAACATGACAGTAAGATTCATCAACAATATACCGGTCATCGCCAGAAGAGAAGAACCTCTTGCCAATCCCTACAACAAGTTTGCCAAAAGAGCGTTTGACATCATCGTATCATCGCTGTTCCTTATTACAATATATCCTTTTGTCTTTGTATTTGTAGCAATCATGATTAAAATCAAATCGCCGGGACCGATATACTTCAAGCAAAAGAGAACGGGACTTGATGGGAAAATATTCAACTGCATCAAATTCCGTTCGATGAAAGTGAATGACGATTCCGACAAGGTGCAGGCTACCAAAGACGACCCGAGAAAATATCCTTTCGGAGATTTCATGAGAAAAACAAACATCGATGAGCTGCCTCAGTTCATCAATGTATGGAAAGGAGACATGTCTCTCGTAGGTCCTCGCCCACACATGCTGAAACATACGGAAGAATATTCCAGACTGATAAACAGATTCATGGTGCGTCACCTTGCCAAACCGGGCATCACAGGACTGGCGCAAGTTTCCGGATTCAGAGGCGAAACCAAATATATAGACCAAATGGAAGGGCGAGTGCTCAAAGATATTGAGTACATCGAAAACTGGACATTCCTTCTCGACTTGAAGATTATGGTGAAAACTGTGACAAACATGTTCGCCGGAGAGAAGAACGCATATTAGAATAAAAATCCCCTCATAATACGTTGAGGTCCCAAGATGGTTGACAGGGATTACGGACAGTTCCAACAGGAAAGCCGCCCTACAAACATCTTGGGACTTCACTTTTTTATTATATTACTATTTATTGTAAGAAGATTGATGATTGATTAGTCAATTTCGAGTTTACAGACTTCCCTGTAGATATTAATAGTGAATGTGAGCGTATTCAGCAGTTCATACGAATGTTTTTGACAATCAGCGTGTAGGTGTTTTCATTGGTTCATACAGACGTTTTTAGCGGTTTATATGGATGTATTCGACGGAGGAGTCTGTCAAGTACACCCACATAAACTACAGATTACATCCACATAAATCGCTGATTACATCTACATAAACCGCAAATTACACCTGCATTCACTATCAATAATTATGGAGTCCAAACAACTTCTCAAATCAATGAAGTTATTTTTTCTTCTGTATCTTCTTGATGATACTATATGCAGAAAATTCGCCCAACTCTCCTGCCTTGCTAAAATCAGGAATGGCCTTATCATTATCACCGATAAACACATGCAAGACACCACGGTTGAAGTATGCCTGAGAAAACGATGGACGCATAGTGACAGCCGTGTCTAAATCGGCAATTGCTTCACCGTATTTCTTCTGCATCGCATACGCATACGCTCTGTTATAATAAGCCTCTGCCAATTCCGGGGCAACACTGATTGACTGCCCGAACTCATTTATCGCCAATTCATTCTCCCCACACAGCAGATGTTCAAGCCCCTTGTCAAAATGAGGATTAGACATCTTCGCGTCAATCTTAAACGCAGCAAGGGAAACCGGGGAGAGCAGTTTCATTTCAGCCTCACGGTTCTGTATCTTCCCTCGATATTCGCTTTCATACACTTTTTCCGTCTCCTCATTATCAGCCACCACCAGTTTCTGATACTCCTCAAGATTAATCTCCGACTTCTTTCTGGTCTTCATCTTCTGGCGGTTAGTGGGAGTAGCATAACCGTAGCGATGCGCAATCTGCTCTCTAAGCACATGTTCTTCATCTTTCAGCGCACCTCTTTCATCGCCTATCTTGCGACGAGCTATTGCACGCCGCTGATATCCCTGAAGGAAATTAGGGTACTCACGGATAACTGTAGTATAGTCGCGAATGGCTCCCCGGTAATCACCGGTCTGGTCAAGCAACACGGCACGGTTGAATGTAGCCATCATATCGGAAGAATCCACCCTAAGAATAAAATTGAAGTCCTCAATGGCAAGATTGTCTTCACCCACATTAGCACGCAGCAGTCCGCGATTGTAATGTCCGATGAAGTTCATCGAGTCCATTTCAAGGGCAAGATCATAATCTCTCATCGCCCCTCTGAAATCATTCTGATGGTAACGGCACAAAGCTCTGTTGATAATATTTCGCGGACTCTTGGGCTGCAGCCTTATCGCTTCGTCCAGTGTCTTTTCAGCCATCACATAGTCCTCGTGCGCCATGAGCATAGAAGCTTTAAGAGACAAAGAGGGTACATGATAAGGATCTGCCGCTATCGCCTTGTCTATGATGGCTTCGGCCGTGACAGTATCATTCTGCTGAAGCTTGATTTCCGCCTTCATGCAATATCCGTCCGCATATTTAGACCATTTGCCAATCATCATATCCAGCACAGAATCCGCCTTCTCCATATTTTTCTGCTCAATATAGCACAAAGCCCAATTGTGCCACAACGACTTCTCCTCCGGTTCCAATTCCACAGCCACAGCATAGTCTTCCGCTGCCGCCGCGTAATTATTCATGTTGATTCGGGCGAGTCCTCTGACTTGATAGCTGTTCGGGAAATACGGATTGCGCTCTATGGCAGCCGTGCAATCCGCTTCCGCACCGGAATAGTCTTCAAGATGAAACTTGGCAAGTCCGCGATAAAAATAAGGTTCGTAGAGGTAAGGCTTCGAATTGATTACAGTATTGAAGTACTGAATGGACAGCACATAGTCCTCGAAATAGAGCGCATTGCGCCCTACCTTCATTATCCTCTCCGTGTCAAACTGAGCGCGGACACCAAGAGACATAACAAATGTCAATATCAAAAGAAGCAGCTTCATCCTCTACTCTCTACATCGCATGACAAATATAAACATCAAGCAACCGAATAGTTTCTCTCCCTATCGGTTGGCTTTCACCTTATATCCGCAATTCACTTTGCCTTTCGTCATTCCGAGAAGCTTAGATTTGATGAGCTGTTTGCGAAATGCAGACAAGTGATCTACAAACATTTTCCCATCAAGATGGTCAAACTCATGCTGCATCACTCTTGCCAAATATCCATCTACCCACTCGTCGTGTTCGTTCATATCCTCATCCAGATACTTCACATGTATCCTCGACGGACGCTTGACGCTCTCATGTATTCCCGGAATGCTCAGACACCCTTCTTCCATCGAACACATCTCTTCCCCTACTTCCAAGATTCGAGGATTGATATAAGCATGAAGAAATCCCTTAAATTCAGGATTATCGTCACTGATAACGTCAAGATCAATCACAGCAAGTCTGATGGCAAGCCCAATCTGCGGAGCCGCAAGCCCCACTCCTTCCGCCTTTTTCAATGTTTCAAACATGTTACTGATAAGCTCTTTCAGCCCCGGATAATCAGGGGTAATGTCTTCAGTCTGCTTACGAAGAACAGGCTGTCCAAATATGTACATCGGTAAAATCATAGCAAATCCTTTAATTTATAAAACATAGTCCGGAATTTACCGGAAAAACAATTAATATCTCCAATTTTCTATAGCCCTCTAAATCGCATCGACTCCATATAGTCCTGCAATATGATTGTGGCACTTATCTTATCGACAAGGGCTTTATCTTGCCGGCTCTTCCTGCCGATACCACTGTCAAGCATGGTCTGGTGGGCGAGAACGGACGTAAACCGCTCGTCATAATATTCAATTTTAATATGGGGGTACAACTTGCGCAGACGATTGACAAAAGGAGTTATGCGTTTCATGTTTTCCGAGTCTGCCCCATTAGTCTGCTTCGGCAGCCCAATGACAATGCACTCCACGTCCTCTTTCTCAAGATAATTCTTGATAAAATCATGCAGCTGTGCTGTAGCCACAGTCGTCAGTCCGTTTGCAATCATCTGCAAGGGGTCAGAAACAGCAATACCCGTGCGCTTTGCCCCATAATCTATAGACATTATTCTACTCATATACACTGCAAAGATACGACATTTACAGGAAAAAATTCAAAAACCCGGCAAATTACATCAAGCGAACATCCGGTCTTCAGTCACGGTCATTCGAATCTCACACCGTTCCATTTCATTCTGATTTGTTCTCTCAGACAAGGAGCCACCGCCTTCCTGTCGTCCTCACTCATGTATTGAGGGGTGGTGAATGTCAAGACTATATCCGTCAAGTCATCCACAAAATCAATCTTCACAAAAGTAGCATCAATCTTATTACGTAAGTTCCGGAACTCAACATCCGTCAGCGTGTCAGGCCTAAGCACAAAATCGTCCACCACAGGCTGTGAGAAGAATGATTCTTCGGGCAACTGCTTCCATTGTGTAGAGAAAAACCGCACCCGGCTGTCGTCTGCAATGGATTGGGTTGTATGAATCATACATATTATACTGTCACTTCCAAAAGGCAGCAACTTAAGAGCTACATTCGACCGATCCGACATCTTTATGTTCACATAGTCGTCTTTTATCACCGTCATCTCACTTTTTCCGCCAAATTTATTGGATATTTCAGCTTTCATTCCGCTGTCAAGATAATCAATCATGTCAAGCCGATTGTTGAGAGTGAGCAACGGCATTACAGAATCCGGCATCTCTTTTATCAAATCGCGCATGTTCCGGGCATACGCAGCACACAACGTACCCAACACACAAAATGCCGTTACAAGAAATCTTTTCATCTTCGTCAAAAAAAATAATTAGTGCGACAAAAATACGAAATATTCTCCGTTCCGCATTTCATACGATGTGCAAAAAATAATAAAATCCGTTTTCACGATTTCGCTTACAGATTTTCCGAGTTCAGATTACTTGTCAAACCGCCACCAGTCGAAGTCGAACAGCTCGGCTTTATGGCGACCGCGGAATACCAGATACAGGTCATGGCGCCCGCCAATCTTCTGCACCTGACAACTGCGCTGCAGCCATTTATCCTTGCCACCAGTGGAACCAATCTGACACTCGCCGATAAGCGTGCCGTCAAGACGGTCGAGGCGCAGTTCTATTGTCCCACTCTTGCTCTCGGAGGCCACGGCAGCAGTGAAACGTTTTGCCCCATCGCCGAAGTCAACATTGCGCACACGGATGTAGTCGGTGTTATGGATGTGCGTTATCACCATGCCTACGCTGTCACGGCGGGCCGATTTCACACCGTCGCTCCACGCTATGGTCTCAGCTTCCACGCGCTTGAAGGGGCATACTGCACCCACAGGCTCCAGTTCCGGCACCTCGTTCCAGTAGGGCACCTCGTCGATAGTACCATCGTCGTTGTAATGCAACTCAGCTACACATACAGACCTGCGCTCACAAAAAACATCGCTGAGCGACTGATGCAGCTGATAGTTGTGACCGAACAGATAGTCATGTCCCTTAAAAGTGATGATGCCGGGATGGTTGCCGTTGCTCTGAGGATAATGCTCCATGAGCGTGCCAGCCTTGCGCCACGGTCCTGTGGGCTTCTTCGACATAGCATAGCCGATACCTTCGGGACAGCAGGTGGAAGCATAAGCCATGTAGTACCACTTGCCGCGCTTATAGAACCACGGGCCCTCCTGATAGTCTTCGGGCAGCACACCACCGGGATTCTTCACTATCTCGCCGCTATAGCTCGTCATATCACGGTTGAGCTTGACATAATAGAGATTGGGATTACCCCAATACATATATGCCTGTCCGTCATCGTCAATCCACACCGTGGGGTCTATGTCATCGATGCACTGATTTACCAGTTTGTGACCAAGTGGATCGTGGAAAGGACCAAACGGACTGTCGCTCACCAGCACACCGATGTTGTTGCAGTGTAGCGGACAATACATATACCACCGCCCGTCGCGCTCGATTGTCTGTATGGCCCATGCTCCGTTCTCTTGCGGTCCCCACTGAAAGTCACGCAACGAGGCCACCGCACCGTGGTCAGTCCAGTTTACCATGTCAGTGGATGTATATAACAACCAGTCGCGCATGAGGAATCCCCGTGCGTCGTCCTCATCGTGCGAAGTATATAGATACACCGTGTCGTTATGAACATACGGTGCGGGATCGGCCGTATAACTCGTCTGAATGATAGGGTTCTGTGCGCATACGGCGACAGCTCCCATTGCTAAAACACTTAATAAGGAAGTTCTCATATTTGTTTTTTTTATTTGGGCAATAGCCCGTTAAACTTTTAGTAAAAAATCCCGATTCATAATATTAAAATTAAGGGGTCCCATATTTTTAACAACGATGAATAGAAACGAACTTGACCCGTATTTTTCGGTGACAGGCAGTGTCCTACTCAGATTGGCAGCAAAGATAAACAAATGGTGTGAGAAACTCATGCTCGAAGTACTCCTTTTATATTCTGAAAATTCAAAAATTGAGGAAATATTGAATATAAGAACCGAAGAAAAACATGCCCCATAAAAAAATTTTTGAATCCGTTTTTTAACAAGGTGTTCCATTTTGACATAATGACAGCAATTTTAATGATTTCATTTCCGATTTTCCGTTTTGCTACCCAAATATAATCTTTTTGATTTTGGCAAATGTTAAAATTCCAAGCCCTCTGGCACGCGTCAAAATGAAGCGCGCCGAACTTTTATTGAAGAACGGGGATTTTATGCGCATTTTCAAAAGGCATTGTGAATTGTGAAATAGTGTTTCATTTTGAAACAGTTCTTTTACATTTATTTATTTTCAGTGAAGAGTTCTTTTCTCCAATCTACTAAGTTTTGATATTTCCAGCGCACTGTCGTCACTTTTTCAGCGCACTGTTCCGGCGACGACAGTGCGCTACAAATTCGCGCGCTTAGTAGATTGGAGAAATTTTCAGTGTAGATTTTTTGAAAATGCTCTGAAGAACGAGAAAAAAGACTGTTTGCTTCGGCTGAAATGTTAAGAAGTGTATAATTTTTGTTTTGAAAGAGTGCCTGAACAGAAGCTGAAAAGTGAATGAATTTTTGGGGTGATTTGAAGGTAAAAACGGAATGTTTGCCTGTAATATATTGGTAGTCAGTGTGTTACTAAAACATTCGGATTTTCAAAAAAATTGCGTCCGGCACGATTTTTTGAGCGTTTTTGAAAATTTTGTATTTAATTGATTATCAGATATTTATCTTTGAGTTAAAATTTTCGTCTCTTTGCCGTCGGCAAAAAATCGCTTGAAATGTTAAATTTACATTTTGAGCGAAAATATCATTTTGTCAAATTGAGGAAATGGTGCTTTTAGTGTGTTTACTCCATGTTGTAAGTACTTACCAATCCGAATTGAATGTCCATGAACCACTTGTAGGGATGCACCCCGGTGCATCCGCCTCTGTGACATGTTTTTTTGCAAGGAAATGGAGAAGCGGATGCACCGGGGTGCATCCCTACATGTCAATCAATACATCATATTATTAAAGTGGGTGTATTTACAGACTAAACACATTCAAGTCACACACGGAGGAGTCTGTGAGTACACCCACTAAAAGCAAAAGTTAATTAAAGGCATACACATAAAACAAGAAAAACCAATCAAAAACCAACCAAGAGTTTTTTGAATAAAAAAATTGTGTCAAAATGGTCTGCCACATACTTTTTTTAGTTACTTTTGCAATACTTGAAGATATTCGTGCATTTTCATGTAAAAATACACGAATATCAAAAAAAGAACAAAGCATTACAATAATCTAATAAATTCACAAGATGGATAGGGGAATAGACTGTTTTATACCATACACGGATGTTGAAACGACATTGAACAATGCCGCCCAGTTTCTTGAGTCAAAACTTGTAAACCATGTTTTCTTACTTGCTACAGACCCAAAGGCTGAACCATTGGAGGGATGCAACATTATATATATAGACCATCTGCAAAGCTGCGAGACGGTCAGAAAAATAGCTGCTGCGACCAGCTCTTCATACGCGATGCTTTACACCCGGTCTGCTCCCTTAGCACTTGGCTACATGTCGCTCAACAGATTCATAAATGTGGCGGTGAACATCAATGCAGGGTTGGTGTATTCCGACCGTACCCAAATGAACGACGGTATATTGAAAAGACTTCCTGTAATAGAATATCAAGCTGGAAGTCTGCGCAATGACTTTGACTTCGGTTCTCTGCTTCTTTTCGATGCAGAAATTATGAAAGCATACGCAAAGGAATTTGCAGACAGCGACTTCAATTATGCCGGATGGTATGAACTGCAACTATTTATCTTGCGTTCAGACAAACCGCTTTTCCATATAGGCGAATATCTTTATACAGAAAGCAACAGCGACACACGTCTCAGCGGAGTGCGTCAGTTCGACTATGTGGATCCACGCAACAGCCATGTACAGACAGAAATGGAGAAGGTGTGTACAGAACATTTACGCAGAATAGGTGCCTATATCGAAGCCGACACGGTAAGCGAAGCGGCAATCGACAGGTACAAGTTCCATTATGAAGCATCGGTCATCATTCCGGTACGCAACCGTGTCCGGACAATTGCCGACGCCATACGCTCCGCCCTCAGTCAGGTTACAGACTTCAATTATAATGTAATCGTAGTAGATAACCACTCCACTGACGGTACAAGAGAAATCATAGACGAAATATGCACGGAGGACAAACGATGTGTATGCATCGTGCCGGAAAAGACGGACTTGGGCATAGGCGGATGCTGGAGCATGGCTATCAACGACTTCCGCTGCGGACGGTTTGCCGTGCAGCTCGACAGTGACGACTTATACAGCGGCACTGACACGCTACAAAGAATCGTCAATAAATTCTATGAAGACAAGTGTGCCATGGTAATCGGTTCGTACCGCATGTGCGACTTCCAGCTCAATACACTTCCGCCCGGACTAATCGACCATAAGGAATGGACAGATGAGAACGGACGCAACAATGCTCTGCGAATCAACGGTTTTGGTGCTCCTCGTGCATTCTTCACCCCGATACTCCGCAAAATAGGAGTACCGAACACAAGTTATGGAGAAGACTATGCACTCGGACTCGAATTTTCACGCAGCTATAAGATTGGAAGAATATTTGACGAACTATATCTGTGCCGCCGCTGGGAAGGAAATACAGATGCAGCTCTGACACAGGAACAGCAGAATGCCAATAACCGATATAAAGACAGTCTGCGCACCATAGAGATTGCGTCTCGTCAGCGTCTCAACACTTACTGGAGCCAACAAGTTACCGGACAAGACGCAAACAAACTTTTTGAGGAGCAGTTGTCCGTATGGGAACAGGTAGCAAAACGCTACGAAGAACTGAAACATGCCATGGCGAATGAGTTCAACATAGACGGAAGCAACATCTGCATACAGCACAATCCGGCACGTATCGTATCTACCGGTGCCCACATTGACAGCCAGAGCATAGCCAACCGCCCATGTTTCCTCTGCGACATCAATCTGCCGGAAGAACAGATAGATTTTCCTCTTTTGTCAAAATATCATCTTCTGGTGAACCCATATCCAATATTGCCTAAACATTTCACCATTCCTCTGAAGCAGCATCGTCCTCAGGCAATACTGCCATATTACAAGGACATGATGGAAATAGCCGGCAATCTCGATGACATGTTCGTATTTTATAACGGTGCGCAATGCGGCGCGTCAGCACCGGACCACATGCACTTCCAAGCGGGAATGCGAGGAGTGCTTCCTCTGGAACGTGACTGGAACGAGCTGTACCGTTCCACACGCTCCCGACTCTACCCTATCAGCGACGAAGAGTTCATTGAAGCCCTGCAACTTGAACCGGCAGCCGACGACACAGGTATATTCAGCCTAAGAGGATATGTATGTCCGGGAGTGATAATCGTGACAAGAACAGCGGAAGCCAGTGATTTTCTTTTCCGCAAAGTGTATGAGTCGCTTCCTATACATGAAGGAGAAACCGAACCTCGAATGAACATTTTCGCATGGACGATGAAGTACAGGAACGACGGAACTCCGCGACTGGTGTCGATAATCATTCCGCGCAGCAAACATCGTCCGGACTGTTACTTTGCAGAAGGAGACGAAAAAATGATTATCAGTCCGGGAGCTCTCGACATGGGAGGACTGATTGTTGCCCCGAGAAAAGAAGATTTTGACAAGATAGACTCCCAAACAGCCGCAGACATCATCCGCGAAGTGGGCATATCATTGGACGACGAACTTCTGATGATAAAGAAACTCAAACACGACGATTTCTGATTTTATCAGAGAAAACATAAAGAAAACGCAAAAGTTGCCGTATATTTGTATGAATATATCGCAACTTTTGCGTTTTTATCATATCACAGACTATAGTCTCAAAAACTATCATGAAGGAACCTAAAGTAAGTGTAGGCATAGTAAATGCACAAAAAATACAGTTCCGGCTCAATGACATGTATTCGGTCGGAGGAAGCAACATATACGGAGAGCAGGAAGCAGAATACAAGGATGGAAATATCGTATGGCAAGGCAACACATACGAGCAGCTTGTGTTCTGTCCTGAAACAGCAGACGGTTCATTTTCTCTCCACGATGTGACAATAGGAATCAATTTCCACTGGGAACGCAAGGAAACACAGACTTTCCGGGGAACCTTGAAGCTCATTGTGACAGAAGACAAACTATGCGCCATCAATATACTCCCTGTGGAAGAATATCTTGCAAGTGTGATTTCATCGGAAATGAATGCTTCCGCACCACTGGAGTTTCTGAAAGCACATGCCGTTATCTCGCGAAGCTGGCTCATTGCGCAAATAAGAAAAAGGACAATGGACAAGGAAGACAAGAAGGACCGCCAGACTCCGAACTCGGACTCGGACGAGCTGATTGTACGCTGGTATGACCAAGAAAGTCATTCGCTCTTCGACGTGTGTGCCGACGACCATTGCCAAAGGTATCAGGGAATCACAAGAATCTCGCCCGACAGTGCCGTTCCGGCAGTGGAAAGTACCCGGGGAGAAGTATTGACTCATGAAGGCGAAATCTGTGATGCACGTTTTTCAAAATGCTGCGGAGGCATCACGGAAGAATATGAGACGTGCTGGGAAGACAGCCACAAGCCTTATCTCATTGCCCAAAGAGACACTGAAAACCAAGAAGCGACTTTGCCGACGGACAGTGAAGCACGCACGGAACAATGGATCAGGGAATCTCCCGATGCCTTTTGCAACACGACCGACAAGGAGACACTCAGGCAGATACTGAACAATTATGACCAAGAGACCGAGAACTTTTACCGATGGACAACAGAATACAGTCAAGAGGAAATATCGCAGCTGATATGCAGGAAACTCGGAACAGACCTCGGGCGGATACTTGACATGCAACCGATAAAACGAGGAAAATCCGGACGTATATCACTTCTGCGTATTATCGGAGAGAAGCACAGTGTCACAATCGGGAAAGAACTTGAAATAAGAAGAGTGTTGTCGGAAAAGCATCTCCTAAGTTCCGCTTTTGTCATAGAATCCGAATACAACTCGCCTACGGACAAAGTGCCTGCAAGATTCAGACTCAGAGGTGCCGGATGGGGACACGGTGTGGGATTATGCCAGATAGGAGCAGCCGTAATGGGCAACCAAGGATACAAATATGACGAGATTCTTATGCACTATTATCACGGCAGCCGGATAGAACGTATATACTAAAAAAAACAGAACCTATGTTTCAGGACAAACAGGAAAACAAAAGACACAGCCCTCTGCTATGGATTACAAGCCTATTCGCAGCAGAAGAAATACCGTCGGCAATGGTCACTTTTGTATCCTTGCTGATGTTCATACAGCTCGGAGTGAGCCACTCCCTCGCTACCATCTTCAGCGGACTGCTTTTTCTGCCTTGGGTTCTGAAATCATTCATGCGCTCAAAGATAAGAAAAGCGGGGAACTTCAAACGGAATATACATTATGTAGAAATATGTATATTCATTTGCCTCACACTGACAGCTATATATATCAACAGACTGACATCGAATGCGTTTGGATTGTTTTCCTGCATGTTCTCCATTGCGTTCTTCTGCGCATGGCATGAACTGCTTGCCAGAATGTACTATGAGCGCATGTTATATCCCAAACAACAAAAGATATATAATAAGGTAAAGGTTTTTGTATCTCAAACTACAATGACAATGACATACGGAGTGCTCATCATCATTGTAGGTTTACTTGAGATATTCTTCAGGGATATCGGCAAAGCATGGGCTATGGAAAATTATCTCGTAGCAGGAGTGTTTCTTGTTTTAATGGTAATCAACATCATGACACTCCATTCACCGAGAATATATAATCGGTATGTCTATGAGTCTGTGCTGGACACAGTAAGAGCAGAAATAAGAATCATAGACAGGATAAGGCAGCAGCCCTACATCACTCATACCGTGGTGAGTCTGTTCTTTCTGCTTATTCCACAGGCACTGATGTTCAACACAAGGGTTTTCTTTCTGCTGGCTTCTGTCGATGACGGCGGACTGAACTGTTCTCTGCAAGATGTAGGATTTGCACAAGGAACAATCGGGGTCATAGCTTTCTCTACCGGCATCGCCATAGGAAGACGAGCAACAAGAAAAGCAGGAGAAGCCAACATGTTCTGGCCAATGGCTATAACATTAACATTGTCACCGTTCATCTATATGGCTATGGCTTTTTATCCGCCTATCGACAACATGCCTGTATTATGCTGCGCCACATTCAGTGCACAAATCATGTTCGGCTTTGGTCTGAATGTCTGTATGCCTTTTGTGCGGCACATATCCGGAGAACGGTATAGAAACACCGTGAATTATCTTTACATTCCGCTTGTCGCAAGCACCATGCTGATTCCAATGTCACTCTCCGGATGGATAGAGACAGAACTTGGTTTCAGCACATTCTTTACCATCAATTCACTGTGCGCGCCATTGGCATGGGGCATACTCAAAACATGGAACATGAAAAAAATCCTAACTACAATATAGAACAGCAATACTTATATTAACATTCATGAAAAGAACAAAGCCTTATTTATGGGTTCCGTCCCTATACTTTGCAGAAGCTCTGCCATACGTGGCAGTAATGGCAATATCAACTACAATGTACAAAAAAATGGGACTGTCAAACACAGACCTTGCACTCTATACCTCATGGCTATATCTTCCTTGGGTCATCAAACCACTGTGGAGTCCGTTCATAGACGCGATAAAGACAAAGCGTTGGTGGGTCATCACCATGCAACTGCTCATCGGTGCGGGATGTGCCGGCATTGCCTTTACTTTGCCTACGGCATTTTGGCTTAAGGCCTCGCTGGCTTTCTTTTGGCTCATCGCCTTCAGCAGTGCCACACACGATATAGCCGCAGACGGTTTTTATATCCTTGCCCTTGACAGCCACGAACAGGCATTCTATGTGGGAATACGCAGTACATTCTATAGAATAGCGACAATATTCGGACAAGGGGCACTCATTATGTTGGCAGGGCAAATAGAGAAAAGCGGAAACATTCCGTTGTCATGGTCAATTGTCTTCATGGTGATGACCGGTTTCTTCATTATAGCCACTGCATACCATAAATTTATACTTCCAAAGGTGGAAGGACGCACATGCAACGATAATCCGGACTTGAAGGTTCCTGTATTCAATATAAAAGATACGGCAAAAGAGTTTTACAAAACATTGAAGATATTCTTTTCAAAGCCGCAGATAGTATCGGCTTTGCTGTTTATGCTGTTATTTCGTTTTCCCGAAGCACAGCTTGTAAAGATTGTCAATCCCTTCATGCTCGACCCTGTGGAGAAAGGCGGTATGGGACTTGAAACCGAAACCGTAGGATTTGTTTATGGAACGATAGGAATCATCGGACTCACATTGGGAGGTTTGTTGGGAGGTTTCGTCGTAGCAAAAGACGGACTAAAGAAATGGTTCTGGTGGATGGTATTGAGTATATCTTTGCCGGATGCCGTATATATATATTTAGGTGCAATGCAAACAAGCAATTTATTCCTAATAAATACCTGTGTTTTTGTGGAACAATTCGGATATGGCTTCGGATTCACCGCATATATGCTCTACCTTATCTATTTTTCACGTGGAGAAAACAGCACTTCCGTATATGCCATCTGCACCGCATTCATGGCACTCGGCATGATGCTACCGGGAATGATTGCCGGAAAAATTACAGATATGATAGGTTATGAAAACTTTTTTATATGGGTAATGGCAAGCTGCATCATCACCGCCGGAGTATCTGCATTGCTTAAAATAGACCCTGAGTTTGGAAAAAAGAAGCCAAAACGAGCAATTGAGGAAGCCTAACAAATGACAAAATTACACATAACAAGACAATTTGTCACAAAGTAATTCAATTTTCGCTATTGGTATGCACTTTGTATCTCTATTAGCAACAAAACAAACGAACAAAATCATTCTTGGATGGTTTTTAAGTTGTGAAGAAACAAATTAATAACAAACTAAAAATAGGAGATACAATTATGACACCAATTAGAAGAACTCAAAATGGATGGCTACCGGAAATATTCAACGATTTCTTTGACACAGAATGGATGCCGAAGACTAAAGCTACAGCACCGGCAATCAATGTTCTGGAAAGCGATGTAGAATACAAAGTAGAAGTGGCTGCTCCGGGTATGTGCAAGGAAGATTTCAACATCAAGATTAATGAGAACAACGACCTTGTCATTACAATGGAAAAGAAAAACGAGGAAACCAAGGAGTCTAAAGAAAACGAAAACGGCAAGCCTGTAAACGTCCGCTATCTGCGCCGTGAGTTTGCATACTCCAGATTCCAGCAGACTTTGATTCTGCCGGAAGATGTAGATAAGAAGAAAATCGGAGCAAAAGTAGAAAACGGTGTGCTCACTATCAGCCTTCCTAAAATTGTAATCAAGGAAGAACCAAAAGTAGCACAGAATATTGAAATACTATAAGCACGCAATTGTAAAATTTATCAAAATAAAGAAGCTAAAGCGTATCTAAGAGAAGGGTGGCACACAAATGTGATGCCACCCTTCTTTTGTCATGTCCAAAATGAGTAAAATATAACAAATTGCAAGTCTTAAAGCATTAAAAATTACATTTCATAATAAAATATCACGTTTTTATAATAAAAAAGCTATCAATTCTTTGTTATATTCCAAACAAATGATAACTTTGCATACGTAAATAAAGTAATTTTTTCAGAGTTAGTTTTTCATAGTATTTGTTCATTTTTTCAAAATGTTTTGAAAAAACTTGAATGAGCGCAATAGGGTGTGTGAACATCTTATTGCGCTTCTTTTTTGTCCTCCATGCAAGCCATAGATTCTCCCCATACAGGACATATACATTCCCATGCAGGACATTCATATTTCCTACGCAAGCCATACACTCCATAAAAAAAGAAAGTCCATTGATTTGTATATTAAATAAAAGAATCGTAACTTTGCAGACGAAATGAGAAAAACAACGGCTCGCTAGCTCAACTGAATAGAGCATTTGACTACGGATCAAAAGGTTATAGGTTTGAATCCTATGCGAGTCACACGAAACAAAAGAGAATCATGCAATAAGGAGAGAATACTACATTAGGTATTCTCTCCTTATTATATATATGAAACTTTTACATTATATACATGAAACTACACAACCATATTGCAAAAACACAATATACACAGATACAACATACATGAGCACAGTCAATCAGGCATAGCCTCATTTCCCTTGCGATATTTTTCCTTTTTAAGCCTGTCGGCAATAGCCCATTGCAGCGCAGCAGCATCCTCATCCCCCATAGCAGACAATATATCCCCCATAAGCTGATGCGCACTGATGTTCTTCGGCTTCAGGCTCGTTGCGCGATCCAAATCAGACAAAGCCTCATCTAAAAGCCCAAGAGCAAAGAAAGTTTTTCCACGAGTGTAAAGCGCGCGGAAATAAGAGGGAGAAATTTCAAGAGCTTTATTCAAACACTTTACCGCCTCACGTTTTCTGCCACAGTCAAGAAATGTCCGTCCTTTACTGACAATAGCATCCGCATATAGAGGATTCAGCGAGAGCGCCTTGTCAAAATTCGCTATCGCAGCAGCGGAATCGCCCACAGCCAAAGATTCCTTACCAAGCAAAAAGAACTCGGTAGCATATTCATTAAGTAGCTTTTGCCTGTCATCCATCTCCTTCTGTTTGTCATCAAGCTTCTTTTTAAGCGTTTCAATCTCACTCCTAAGAGAATTGACCACATTGAGTTTCTTCCTGATATAACGTCTGATGTACGGCTTCTCTATATCATAACGCGAATGAATCGCCTTAAAAAAATGGGACAGGCAAGCCTCAAAATCCCCTTCATCAAAAGCCTTTGCCGCATCATGATATTCTATATCAGCAGACGCACTGCGAAGAGCAGCATCAACCGCCTGCTGATTATTGAACTGACGCGAGAAGCGCACCACATCACCGTTCACAAAGATATCCGAGCGAGTAATGTCCTTCTTCAACTGCAACCCGTCAAGAGAGCGGCAACGGCTCAACGCTACATACGTCTGCCCACCGGCAAACACTCCTCCCGTAAAATCCACAGACACACGATTGAATGTAAGTCCCTGACTCTTATGTATCGTTATCGCCCATGCCAAACGGACAGGAAACTGCGTAAAGACTCCCAGCTCTTCTTCCTCTATCTTCTTTTCTTTTTCATTATAGGTATATCTTACATTAGCCCACTGTGCACGTTCCACATCATGCTGCCTTCCATCATCAGACACGACATACAGCTTTTCTCCATTTTCATCCACTCCGACAATCTGTCCGAGCGTACCGTTCACCCAACGCTTCTCAGGATCATTCTTGATGAAGATTATCTGTGCTCCAACTTTCAATTCAAGCTCAAGCAAAGTTGGTAAAGAATTTGCGGGAAATTCACCCTTTATATCTCCCTTGAAAAACATCGAATCCCCTTCTATGCCGGCAAGACTCTTCTGGTTAATCGTCTCCACAATATCTCTTCTCGTAGCAAGAGTTATTGTAAAAGAAGCCGTATCAGCCAAAGAAGATGCAGACGGCGCAACAACTACATCACCTTCTTCTTTAACAGGCAGAGCACCACTCCCGTTATCCAAATCCTCTTTCCGCACCACACAAGTGTTAAGAAGCTGCAAATCCGCTGCGGTCGCCGAATTAGTACGTATGCGGTCGAGCACCCCGATGAACACCTTGTCGGTCTGCCTATACACTTTGGTCAGTTCGATAGAGACTAACTGAAAATCATGGAAAATGCGTGCAGAAAAGAAATGCGGAGTTTCATAGAAACGATTCAATATCTCTCGTTCATCACGAGTCACAACCGGTTCAAGCTGAAATATATCGCCGACAAACAACATCTGCTTACCACCAAAAGGCTGCCGCATATTTCCGGAGTACATACGCAAGATACGGTCGATAAAGTCTATAATATCGGCGCGCACCATAGAAATCTCATCAATGATGATAAGTTCAACAGACTTCAACAGTTTACAGTGCTCCTTGCTATATTTAAGAAAATCGCGCAGACGGTTTCCCATATAGCGCGAATCGTCAGGCACCAAAGGATGGAAAGGAAGCTTAAAAAAACTGTGTATAGTACATCCCCCGGCATTAATCGCAGCAATGCCAGTAGGAGCAAGAACTACAAATTTCTTCTTTGTAGTCTTGCATATATATTTCAAGAATGTTGATTTCCCCGTACCGGCTTTTCCTGTAAGAAATACAGACTGAGCAGTAAACTGCACCAGATTAAGCGCGTTTTTAAATTGCGGATTATCAATATCTATAGATTCCACATCTGTTGTTTCCGTACTCATCCTCAATCATCTGACAATTCAACCACAGCCTCCCCACTTTCCTGTGCCGCACCGGCATCCTCGCCATCCGCATCCACAGACAGACTGTCCGAATCCTCCGGTTTCGGAGCATAGAAAGAAGGACCTATATATGTATTTCTGTCAATGTCCTCCTTCGGCTCCGGATATTTACCATGATAATGCGCAAAAGCAGGGTCAGCCAGCAATTTTTCCATGAAATAGCCGAACACAGGCAGTGCGGTACGGCTACCCTGACCGAGCTGTCCTGTACGGAAATGGATGCAGCGATATTCACCGCCCACCCATGAACCGCCGACAAGATACGGTGATGCGCCGACAAACCAAGCGTCCGAATGATTGGACGATGTACCCGTCTTACCTCCAAGCTCCGTGTCATAGCAATGTACATACTGCCATAACGCACTGGTCGTACCTCCGGGTTCACGCATTCCTCCCCATAGCAGACGCTGCAAATAGAATGCCGTGCGATAAGATATTGCACGCTGTGCAGCCGGTACATCCTTGTCACAATCATAAATCACCTTACCATCGCGGTCGATAATCTGTGTGACCAATATCGGATCACGCTGCATTCCGTCATTCATTGCAGTACAATAGGCATCTACAAGTTCAAGCAAGGTAACGTCTGAAGCACCAAGCGAAAGCGAAGGAGTATTATCAAGTTCGCTGTGTATTCCCATCGCATGAGCTATTCTGACCACATTATCTATTCCGGCTTCTTGCCCCAACTTTACGGCAATCGTGTTGATAGACTGTGCAAAAGCTGATTTCAGAGGAACATTGCCTTCTGTACAATATCCGTTGGCATTATGCGGAGTCCATACTTTCACCTCGCCGGTCTTCCGATCCGGCACCTTCAAGCTTATATAACTATCGACCCTACGATCTACCGGAGTAAGACCAGCATCTTCAAAAGCCGATGCATAGACAAACAGCTTAAATGTAGAACCGGGCTGACGCATAGCCGTCACCTTATCATACTTCCACGCATTGAAATCGACATCCCCCACCCATGCTTTCACATGGCTCGTCTGCGGCTCCATCACGACAAATCCACAGTGCATCATCTTCACCATATAACGTATAGAATCCATTGTACTCATTTCGCACTCTATCTGATGGTTTGGCGCATCATACGCAAATAGTTTCACACGATGCGGCAAATTCATGTAGTAGTCTATGGAGTCAGGACTATCCGGAAACTTCGCACTAAGAATCCTGTGGTACTCGCAGCGTCCGGCAATATCCTCAATGAAATTCTGAATCTCCTTTCCGTTCTCCCCTCTCCACGGATTCATTCCGCGCCAATGGTTGTCGAAACGTTCCTGAATCACACGCATCTGCTTCTGCACGGCATACTCCGCATACCTCTGCATACGTGTGTCCAGAGTCGTATAAATCTTCAGTCCGTCCGAATATATATCCACATTATGCTCCTTGCACCATGAAGACAGATAATCGCGCAATGCCTCCCTAAAATACTGCGCCCGTCCGTCGTATGTGTTCTCCACCTTATAATTAAGCATGATAGGCAGACCGGAAAGAGAGTCAAGCTCACTTTGCGTCAGCTTTCCGTGGGTGTACATGTTATGAAGCACCACATTTCTCCGTTCAAGGCTACGCTGCGGATGTACCTTCGGGTTATAGGTAGTCGTCGCCTTCAACAAGCCGACAAGCGTGGCAGCCTGCTCCGGAGTGAGGGCAGCCGGTGTAGTATTAAAATAGGTCTTTGCAGCAGTCTTGATACCATAGGCATTACTTCCGAAATCCACCGTGTTCAGATACAGCGTAAGAATATCCTGCTTGCTATATTTGTTTTCGATCTTTATCGCCGTTATCCACTCTTTCGACTTCATCACAAAGATTCCAAATCCGGGAATTTTCCCCAAAAGCCCGGTAGAATATTGGGAACGAATCTTAAAAAGATTCTTCACCAGCTGCTGTGTAATCGTACTCGCCCCTCTGGCATGACCGTTCATCATGTCTTTCACAGCAGCAAAGACAGCCTGATAGTCAATACCGTGATGCAGATAGAAGCGTTCATCTTCAGTTGAGACAAGTGCGTAGATGACATACGGAGAAATATCTTCAAACTTCACCGGAGACCGATTCTCGCTGAAGAACTTCCCTATCAGCACACTATCACTGCTATACACCAAAGAAGCTTCATTGGTTATCGGGTTGTCGATGCACTCCATTGTCGGCGACTTGCCGAACAAGCCGAACAGGTTGATATCCACAGCCCCCAAATACAGAAAAAAGAATATCACGACAGAAGCGATTGAAGCTACAATCCTTTGATACCATTTTCCTTTATATTGACTGACATACCACTTCCATGCGATAAGCGGAAAACGTACTACCTTTTTTACTGAATATTTCATAACGAACTTACAATCCGATTTTGAATTTATCCTGCAAATGTACATTATAATTTCCAAATCATCAGCAATTGGCAAGCCATTTATCAAGACACTTTAATTTTACACTCTTTTCATTCCGCTCCCCATATTGTCAGATTCTTTTTGCAAATTCCAAATAGCAGAACCGGTTTATGATTCAAAAATTTGTTTGTCGGAAGTATGCTGTTGTCCGTGATAGACTTTGACTGTTTTTAAGCAGTAACGAAAGAGAGATTTGTGAATACAGCCACTAAAAACGGCAAAAACATGACAAAAGTCAATTTATTCAATTTGACAAAATGATATTTTCGCCCAAAATGAAAATTTAACATTTGAAGCGATTTTTCGACGAGGACGAAAAGACGAGAATTTTGATTCAAAGATAACATAATGATAATCAACCGAATACAAATTTCATCAAAATACTCAAAAAAGTTCGCCGGACGCAAAATTTCGAGAATTTTGCGCATTCTGATAATCTATTGACTATTAATATGTTATAACAAAATCCACCATTTTACCCTCAATTTTCGCTTCAAATCCACTCACTTTCCAGTTTTTGTTCAGACACTTTTCCAAAACAACGATTTATACACTTCTTAACACTTCGGCTGAACCTTGCTGTTTTTTTCGCCGTTCCCCAGTACCTTTTCAAAAACTCCACGCTGAAAATTTCTCCAAACTACTAATAAGCTGTTTTGATTTCATTCGATAAATTTGTTAAGCATGATTTGGATGAATGCAAGTTGTACCATAGCTTCCGCAGTTTCAGCAAGGAATTCATAATCAATGGTCAGCCTTCTGAAGTT
>JAGASY010000073.1 GCA_017621515.1 Bacteroidaceae bacterium | reverse complement strand
AGTTCTGCCGCTGCTCCTTTGGTTGAGCTTCCTCCGAATCCATTGTTTTGATACAGCACTTTCCATGAGGTAAGATAGCCTCCTGTGTATGAGTAGCTGTATGTGGTATTTCCGCTTGTGGCCTTTGATACCAGTGCTTCTTCGTTCAGCGTTACGGACATGGGAACGCTATTGGTGGATATTCCTATATTTCTCTCTCCGTATGAGAGATTGTAATTGGCCTTGTTCCCTTCTGATTGCATGTCGTTGCTATGCTGCAATGTGCTTACGGCTTGCACAAGATGATTGCCGCTGTATCTGAATGTCCATGCGTACATGTTCTGAAAACTGCCTGCGCGCTCCATGCTGACCAGTTTGCTGTATCCGGTAGTGTTAGGAGTGGTTATACGATTTGCCACAGATGCGTTGTTGTCATCATCTGAACATGCTGCTGACAGTGCGGTGATAGCAAGTGCTACGATTGAATTTCTGATAAGTTTTTTCATAATCACAATTTAAAATTTCAGGAATAAATCGAAAAAAATCCTCTTGGAATGAAAAAAGCGCAACTGACCATTTTGTCAATTACGCTATTCCTGTTTTCCTAAGAGGTGCCTGGCGGATTCGAACCGCCGTGGACGGTTTTGCAGACCGTAGACTAAGCCACTCATCCAAGGCACCGTTCCTGTTTTGCGAGTGCAAAGGTAGTGCGTTTTGGTTTTCTATACAAATTTTTTGTGCCTTTTTTTGCGCTTAAAATACTTTTTAGCGGGTTTTGATTAAAAAATAAAGTAAAATCACTTGCCTTCTTGCGCAATTGTTTTACTTTTGTGCAGATGATTCTGTGTAGATGAAAATGTGTATGTTGAAAATTAAAAGAAAGGTATTTTGCATGGGAAACTTAACGAATATTGAAGAATGTGTAAGCAGATTTATCGGAGATAATCAGCTACTCGACATTCAAGCCGGTAAAGTGCTGGTTGCACTCAGCGGAGGAGCTGACTCTGTGTGTCTTCTGCTTGTTTTGAAAAGTGTGGGATATGAATGTGGGGCAATACACTGTAATTTTCATCTTCGTGGCAAGGAAAGTTACAGGGATGAGGATTTTGTAAGACTTCTGTGTGAGAAGTTAGGGGTGGAGCTGTATGTGAAAGGCTTCAATACTGTGCAGTATGCAGCAGAGCGAGGCATAAGCATTGAGATGGCAGCGCGCGAACTCAGATACTCATATTTTAAGGATGTGTTGGAAGAGAGTGGTGCTCAGGCTGTGACTGTGGGGCATCATCGTGACGATAATGTGGAGACATTGTTGCTGAATCTTGTCAGAGGAAGCGGTATTCATGGCATGTGCGGCATTCCGCCTCGCAACGGTAAGATTGTTCGTCCTCTGCTGTGCGTAAGCCGTAAGGATATTCTTGATTATCTTGAGCGTAAGGGGCAGGAATATGTGACAGACAGTTCGAACAAGCTGGATATTTTCAGCAGAAACAAGATACGTCTGGATGTGCTGCCTGTTCTGAATACTATCAATCTTTCAGCTTCAGCCAATATGGCTTCTGCCATAGAACATCTGAATGAAGCTTGTAAGGTATATGATAAAGCCATAAACGAAGATATATCCAGATGTCTCAGAGCTGTGGGCAATACTCGTCTTATAGATATAAAGAAGGTGGAGGAATGTGTTTCTCCTCGTTCCGTTATGCACGAGATTCTTAGTCCTTTGGGCTTTACGCGTTCTCAGGAAGAGGATATTATCAAAGCCATGAAGGGGAATCCGGGGCACATATTTAGCGCGAAGAAATGGCGGTTGCTTATTGATAGAGGACAGATGATAATAGCTCCAACTCAGACTGAGGAGGTGGAGATAGAACGTAAGTTCCGTTTTGCCTCTCATGAAGGGACGATGTTGATAGACGGATGTGGTACAATTAATTACAAGATTATAGATAAGGAACAACTTGTGATTAATCCGGATAAACGTTTTGCTTATCTTGATGTGGATAAGATGCACGGGCCTTTGACCATACGTACAGTTCGCTTGGGGGATACCTTCTCGCCGTTTGGATTGCATGGAACTAAGCTGTTGAGTGACTTCATGACGGATATAAAGCTCAGTAGATTTGAAAAAGAAGTTCAGAAGGTCATCTGTGACGGAAGCGAGATTGCATGGGTTGTGGGCGAAAGAAGTTCGGAAATTTTCAGAGTAGATTCAAATACCAAGAAAGTGCTTGTGTTGGAACTTGTACGGAAGTAATTCTCCGGAGCTGCGATAGATTTTGAAAACAGCCTTTTGTATTTAAGAGTTGAGGCATACAAGTCTTTTGTAGAGTATCTCAAAAGCTTGTATGCCTCATATTGTTATTTCTTGTCGGGGAACATCCTTTTATAGTTGCATACCAGAATATGCCCGTCTTCTTTTCGTAGATGCATTCCGTTGCCGCGGCAATAACGGAAAAAACGGCAGTCGGCGCATTCACCGTTGTGTTTCCATTCATAATTGCGATAAGGTTCAAACCGTTTGTTCCATATCTCCATGAAGTTGTCGTGGTAGATGTTTCCTTGGGTGTAGTCGCTTCTTATGCTGAGACATCCTCCTATGTCACCATTGCAACGGATGCTGCCTACAGTGACTCCTGCTTGACACGTAAAGAAGTGGTCTCTCACTTCGCCTTCGTAGTTGCCCAAGAAGCTTTCACATCCGTAGCTTACATCAATAAGTTTTTCTTTGCGTGAAGAGGCTATAAATTGCATAAGTTCACGAAGTTGGTGAGGACTTAGCTGAAGTTCTTCATCGTCTTTGGCGCGCCCTGCCGGAAATACGGTGAAGAGTCGCCAGCGTTTGACTCCTAATTCTATCAAGTAGTTCTTGAATTGTGGAAGTGTGGAAAAATTATGAGTGTTTACGCAAGTAACCACATCATTTATAAGGTCTGATTCTGTATTTACTAAATGAATGGCTTCGGCTGCACGATTGAATCCCGTCTTGTTGCCGCGCATCCAGTTGTGGTCTGCTTCGAATCCGTCAAGGCTTATTGTCAGCGAATGTAGTCCTGATTGAATCAGAGAATTAAGCCGTGAGCGAGTTAATTCCATTCCATTTGTCACCATGCCCCATGGGAATCCTCGCCGATAAAATTCTCGTCCGCATTCTTCAAGGTCTTTACGTAGAAGAGGTTCACCGCCCGTGACTATAATAAATGTTTCATTAGGATTCTGGTGTTGTGAGATTACATCCAAGACCCGAAGAAAATCTGCTACAGGCATATCTGCATGTTTACTATCTGTGTGACAGTCGCTTCCGCAATGGCGGCAATGTAAGTTGCATCTTAGGGTACATTCCCAGAACAATTGACGCAATGGGTGCCTTTCAATCAGACGGTTTTGCAGAATCCGGTCTATTTCAAGAGCTATATGACGGCGCAGTGACAAATGTTCCATTTTATGTTAAAAGGAGGAGCTGTTATTTTTGTTGCTTTTTCTGTATTCTTTTCCACTGCGCTTTGGCATATTCTTGCATATCTACCACTTCGTCCTTCTCATCCACAATCTCAAAACCAAGCATGGTCTCTATGACATCTTCCATAGTGACAATTCCACGCAGACTTCCATATTCGTCAATAATGATGGAGATATGTTCTTTCTTTTCAAGCAGTTTTTCCCAGATGTTAGCCACAGGCTCTGTTTCCGGGAAGGAAAGTATCGGTCGGGCAAGTTCTTTCAGGTGGATATTGAACTTGTCTTCTGCAAGACGTTCAAGGATTGTCTGGCGGAGAACATACCCTGTAATATAGTCGCTATTGTCTTCGTCGTAAATAGGAATACGTGAATAATTGTTGTACTCTTCGGTCTTGTAGAAATCACGCAGAGTCATACTGCTGTCTGCCATGGCTACCACCACGCTCGGAGTCATGATTTGGTGCGCTGTTATTTCGTCAAGTTTAAGAAGATTCTGAATCATTTTGTTTTCTTTCTTTTGCAGCACACCTTCTTCTGCACCGACTGTAACCATTGCTGACACTTCTTCTCGGCTGACTGATACTTGGTTTGAACCGGAAGAAATAAGATGGGTCAGACGTTCAATTAGAAAAACGAGCGGGAACGTGATAACAATAAGCGTCTTTATTAATCCTGATGCCGGAATGGCAAGCTTTCTCCAATAGCATGAACCAATGGTCTTTGGTACAATCTCGGAGAACATAAGGATTAGCAAGGTGAACACAGCCGATACAACTCCTACTCCTGTACTGTCATAGACTTGCGCAGCCTGTGAGCCGACAAGTGATGCACCGACTGTATTGGCAATAGTGTTGACCACGAGGATGGCGGAGATAGGTCTATCGATATTCTGTTTCAAATTCTTTAGCCGTTGTGCACCATTCACACCTTGGGTCTCAAGTGTGGTGACAAATGACATAGGGGTAGATAAAAGAGTTGCTTCGAGTACAGAGCACATTGCTGAAATAGCAAGTGCAAGAAGCATATATGTTATGATAAGTTCCATATTTATGTATTTTTTGATTATTGTTAAGTGATTTCAAATATTCTCTTTGGCAGTAGCTGTAATATTATGTTACGAAATACTACCTTAGCAATATGCAAAAAACAATAGGGGTGTCATGGAACTTTGCCTTTGTAATAATGTTCAAAGGTCTTAACTCTGGATAGAAATTAACAAATGAGGCGCAATGCCTCGCGGGGTAATTGTCTGAATCGGTTTTCATTAAAAACTTTTGTTGATAATCAGGTGCAAAATTAACAAGTTTTGCAGACATGGCAAAAAAGAGAGTGAAAATAGTGTGCTAAAACTCTATTTTCACTCACTTTGTGTATTTTTAGAGGCTTTGAAATATCAATAGTCCGTTAAATTTTCAGCTAATTTTTATTTCTTATAATTATGTAGGGGGCATAGACTCCCTGTTTAAAGAAAATTTGAATGCAACCCCGCCTAAGTAATGTTAAAAAAATAACTTCCGCAACTTTGGAACAGCAAAACCCTTATTCCCTCAATGCACATAGGCAGAAAACTGCAGAAGTTATTTTTTTAAGCATTACTAAAGTAGCAAAAAACACGCTAAAACTTCGTTTCCCGATTTGACAAAATGATATTTTCGTTCAAGATGTAAATTTAACATTTGGAGTGTTTTTTTTGCCGACAGTAAAGAAACGGAATTTTTAGTGTGAAGATAATATTTTGATAATCAATAAAATACAAAAAATCTCAAAACACTCAAAAAAATGCGCTGGACGCAATTTTTTGAAGAATCAAAGTGTTTTAGTAATACGCTGATTATTAATATATTATGACCAATCTCGCAATTTTTGCCCTCAAAAATCACTTAAACACCATCACTTTTTCAGTTTCTGTTCAGACACGCTCCCAAAACAGTGAATTATACACTTCTTAACATTTAGACTGAAGCCCATCGTCTTTTTCTCTGCTTCCCAGTGTTTTTTTATTTTCAGCGCACTGAAATTTTCTCCAAACTACTAAGTTTTTAAAACTGTAGCGCACTGAAAATAAAATTACAGTGCGCTGAAAATGTGACGACAGTACGCTGGAAATTTGAAAACTTAGTAGTGTTTTTTCAAAAACTCTTCGCTGAAAGTGAATAAATGTAAAAGAATCATTCCAAAATAAAACAATAGTTCACAATTTCAGGTGGCTTCAGAAAATGCGCGTAGAAGCCCCAATTTCCGAGAAAAGTTCGGTATGCCTCATTTTGACGCGTGCCAGAGGGCTTAGGATTTTAACATTTGGCGAAATCAAAAAGATAGTATTTGTATATGAATTTGTGAAATACGATTCTTTTTATTGAAAAAATGCTGTCATTTTGTCAAAACCAAACATTCCCTTAAAAAACGATGTCAAAAATTTTTTTATGGGGTTTCAATTCTATGGCGGACAAGACTCTCTGCATCTGTGCTTGTTTTGAAATCATTCCGGCAGAGACAGAACAAAAAAATATTGATAGGTGCATAATTGTCATTTCAAAATTTAACGGACTATTGAAATATGTTTAAATTTAGATTTTGTCCGTTTTCTTTTTCCTTTTCGTCGCTTTTCTGTAACTTTACGACCATGGAACATATAAATTGTTATTTATGAAAATGCCGCGAATACTCTTAACAGCAATCATGACTTTTATAGCAATTGTCATCCCTGTGCTTTGTGAAGCCGAAACTTATAGGGTTGTTACCGAATCGAGTTCCTTGAATGTCAGGGAATCACCGTCTAAAAATGCCAAAGTTGTTGCGGCTCTTCCGCCAGGCTGTGAAGTCGAGGTTTCCTCTGTGGACGATGGATGGGCGGTTGTCACCTTCGATGACGGTGTGAAAGGTTATGCTAAAAGTGATTTTTTGGAACCTGTCGTGAGTGATGATAATGCCATCGACAAAGACAAGAGTAGCTTTCTGTCAATTAGCGGAATCAGAAGTACGATTCTTAAACTTTCAAAAGAAGCCAATGATTCACGGACGAAATATGCCGATTCCGGAACAGCCACAATCGCACTTATCGTCTTTTTAATCGGCTATATTGTACTTTTTGTTATGAAATACCGGAATGATGACATGTCGATATGGACATTATTGCTTTTTGTCGTTTGTTATCTCGTTTCGGCCGGTTCTTATATTGTTTTGCTGCCCACAACAGCATGTTGGCTTGATGACACTTGGGGATATTTTATCTCTGTGGCACTTTTCGGTATCATATTGTTCCCATATTTCAGTTTTATGCGTCTCTTCATTTCAACGGCTAATGATATAGGCGATGTCAGCAGTTCATTTTTGAAATCATATTTCTTTTATATAACTTCTGTTGCGGCTGTGATAGCAGCTCCTTGCATCATCTTTGACTGGGGTTTTTATGATTGGATTATAATTGGTTATGTCATTGTGAGTGTTCCCATCGCGCTATGGAATGCCTATAAAAGCATGAAATACGAAGGAGTAGGGATGGGCATCGTAGTGGGCTTGTCTGTATTCATGGTATCGGTGGCAACATTCGCGCTTCTGCTTGCATATGCCACCCATTCTGTCGTCGCTGTAATTGCCATAGCGGTAATAGTCTTTGTTATAATGCTGGGAGGTGGACGTGGAGAACCGGTCGAATATCCTTGCGAAGGTTATCTTAAAACATCTTCAGGAGAACGTATCGAAGGAACTTTTCATAGTGATATGCTTTTTCAAGCTAAATATGGCGGTCGTTACTATCATTATACCAATGGCGAATGGCGGTAAATCGTTGTTGTTGAGTGAACTGAAACATTTAAAGCCGAGGTTGGATGCCTCGGCTTAATTTTGTTGTTTGGGTGTGGTATGATTGCTCATATTTTGTCTCCGTAAGCCAAATCTCCAGCATCTCCGAGTCCGGGAACGATGTATGAATGCTCGTTAAGTGAAGGGTCTATGACACCGCACCATAAGGTTACGTTTGGATAATTTCCAAAAACTTTTTTTATGTAGGCAACTCCTTTTTGTGAGGCGATGACGCAACATAAATGAATAACAGAAGGAGTGCCCTTTGTGCGGAATGCTTCGTATCCGAGTTCCATGCTTCCGCCGGTTGCAAGCATCGGGTCTGCAATGATTAATGTCTTGTTAGTCAGGTCCGGAGAGGCGATGTATTCTATTTTGATGCCTACATCTTCACATTCCTTGTCTTTATAATATCGGTATGCTGAGACAAAGGCATTTCCTGCATGGTCAAAGACATCGAGGAATCCTTGGTGAAACGGCAGTCCAGCTCTGAATATAGTTCCTAAAACGATGTGATTGTCATGGGTACACACTGTGGCTGTGGCAAGAGGGGTTTGTATCTCCTTTGTTGAATATTGTAATGTTTTGCTTATTTCGTATGCCATCATTTGTCCAATGCGCGTAAGATTGTTTCTGAATCTGGCACTATCCTTTTGGATATTTATATCTCTGAGTTCCGCCAAATACTGATTGATGACAGTATTGCTTTCTGCAAAATTTATGATTTCCATAATGTCTGTTCTTAGTCTATTACTTGTGCAAATTAACTTAAAAATGCCATAATGGACAAATTTCAGTAACTAAAAAGCGCATAGCAAGATCCGTTTGCCTCTTTGAGAGAATATCAGATTCTACTATTGGCTTCAGTTTACTATATCTTTTAATCTATATAAACAACAAGTCTGCATAGCCGTTGGAATAGTTTGGCGATGCAGACTTGCTAAAATCTTATTATGTCATTATATTAATGTCTGTTGGATTTCCAGAACATCCATTTAGGTGAAGGCGGTTCAATATCTTCATCCATTTCATCTTGGAATTTCTGGTAAAGCAATTGGGCATACGTTGCCTTGCTTGATATAATCTTATATATAGTAGGCCAGTCCGGTAATCCGCCGACATTACAATCGTCTATAAATACATCAGCATTGAGTTTGCATGATAAATAGGACGGATTTTCTTCTTTGAACATTTCCGGTGAATTACTGTTTACCGCATAAAATGTCACTCCTCTGTCGGCGCACCATTGCACTGCCTCATCCAGAAGTCGTCCGTTGCGCATAGTCCACAATATCAATTTGTGGCGGTCAGCAATCAGCCTCTTCAGAATATCCGTAGCGAAAGGTCTTTCTTCGCCTATTTCAGGATAACGATGTTCTACAATCGTTCCGTCAAAGTCAACACCTATAACCATTTTAAAGTCAAACTATGATTCTACATTTTATACTTCCTCAAGCTTCTTTCCTGCTTCATTTCCGTAGCCGTAGCCGTAACCGTAGCTGTATCCGTACCCCTTTCCGTAAGTATAGCCACCATAGCGTCTGTAGCTGTAATTGTTGTTTTCGGCTACAGTGCCGTTCAATACTATATTGATGTTCGGGAGACGTTTTTCTATCGACAAATTGTTCACCAGATTCATATCCGCCTTAAGAGTATAATTTGCACGTACAACATAAAGTGTGAGGTCTGCATGTCTTCCTATGGTCAGTGTGTCCGAAACAAGTCCGATTGGCGCAGTGTCAAGGAGAACATAGTCGTACTTCTTCTTCAGGTAATTGATGGCTGAACCTAAATTCTCTTTTTCGAGAAGCTCTGCCGGATTTGGAGGTATCGGACCAGCTGGCAATATGTCCAGATTAGGACTTATACCTGAGTTTTGAATTAATGAATCCAAATATTCATAGTCGTCCGGTCTTCTTGTGAAGAAGTTGGATATACCCATATTTTCATCACTGAGCTTGAAGAGTTTTGCCAATCGCGGCTTACGAATGTCAAGTCCGATAATCAGCACTTTTTTCCCGATAAAGGCTATACTTGTTCCTAAATTCGATGCGATGGATGTTTTGCCTTCACCAGCCACAGTTGAAGTGAAAAGTATTACATTTTGATTCGGATTCAGTACAAACGGAAGGTTTGAACGTAGTATTCTGTAAACCTCCACCATGACGCTGTTGTGGTTCTCTTGTACAACCACAGTTCTGTTGCCCTTAGCCAATGCTTTCACGTATGGTACGGTTCCGAGCAACGGCACATTTGTGAGTTTTGCCAAGTCATCTACATTTTCTATTCTATAGTAGAAGAAATTGCGTATGTAATGATAAACGAATGGGAGTGCAATACCTATTACAAATGCAATCATCAGGATAATTTTCTTCTTAGGTGATATAGGAATATTATTGATAATAGGATCCTCTATCATTTTCCCTTTATATGCTGTTGATGCAAGAGTGATGGCATTTTCTTCCCTTTTCTGCAAGAGCATGAGGTACAGTCCGGCTTTTACCTCTTTCTGTCTGTTTATGTCTGCCAATGCGCGTTCTTTTGTCGGTGCAGATGATATTCGGCTGTTATATTTGTTCTGTTGTCCGATAAGGTCTTTGCGTTGAATGGTGAACTGACGTTTGGCACTGTTTAAAGAAGCCTTTATTCCAACCAGATATCCTTCAGCTTCGCTTGTCAGAGTTGACACCGTAGGACTGTTCTCCGAAGACACTCTGAGCAGTCTGTTTCGTTCCAAAATAGTTTCATTGTATTTGGAAATAACTTGTGACAAAGAATTGTCCTTTAATCCTATGTTGGCAGGAATCACTTGCAGATGATTATGGCTGTCATTGACATATTCCAACAGATATTCTACAAGGTTCAATTGTGTAGAAATATCCACAATCTGTGTTTCATATTGGATATTCTGTGTCACATCTACTTTTGCATCACTTTCATAGTCTGTGATACCCGAAATCTTTTTATACTGTTCGAGTTCTGCCTCTGTCACATTCAGTTCTTTGCTGATGATGCCCAGTCGTGTGTCAATGAAATCAGCCGTTCTTGTTGCTTCCTGATTGTTGTCGATGCTGGCTTCGTCATTATAGATTTCAATCATCTTGTTTAGATAGTCTGCACCTCTTTCAGGAATGTTGTCATTGATAGACAACTGTGCAATTGTCGTTGTTTTTGATGTAGGTTCTACTGATACTTTATTAGTGTAGGATATAGCTACAGCGTCTATAGGATTGATACGTACGATCAAATCGCGGTCAAGCTCATTGTCTTCCTCCTTGCTGTCGCTTACGTCTGACATGTTTACCGCTTTCATTTCAAGAAGAGGGTTACGCTCTATTGTGATTTTTCCGAATGTCGTAGTAATATGGGCAGGAAAACCAGTTATAAGCTTTTTCATTTCTGAATCTTTATACTTGATATTTGCCATATAGTTTTCCTCTTTCTTCGAGATATTTATTTCTATGGCTTCATGCAGAGAATCTATCTGTCCGTCTTCATAGTCGAGCAGGAATGGACTGTGCTTGCCGTATATTTCGTTGTCCTTTATATTACCGTCATAGAAATAAGTAGTATATAGTTTCAGCTCACGCACTACTTTTTTTGCCAATGTCTTTGTGCTGAGTATCTCTATTTCATTATCGAAACCGTCACTGCTATTCATGAAACCCAATTCCTGAAAAGTGGAATTGATTCCGGATGAATATGAACGCTTGTCCTGATCCTTGATAAGGACCTTAGACGTAATGTTATAGACAGGAATAGTGTAGCGCAGATAGGTGAATGCTGAAATGAGGCAGACAACAACAGAAGCCGCTATCCAATATTTATAGCGCAAAAACAACATCCATAATATGCGGATGTCAAAACTTGATTCTTCTTCATTTCCTACTGAATTGTAGCTTTCACCGTAGCCGTATTCTTTCTTTACTTCATTCGGATTATTCATAAACTTATAAGTCTAAAATTTTATTCTTAGTAAAAATTAATCATCCCGTGCAAAGGTATAGCTTTTTTTTGATATGGCAATTTTTTATCTGAATATATGTATTTGAGCCTCTAAGATTACACAGAGTAATACATTGTAAATGGGCAGTTTTACCTTTTCTTCCCGCTTTCTCTGCATTTTTATAGCCTGACTGCTTAGTCCTATTTTGACAGTTCTTTGATGAATCCGTTACGATAAGCATAGAGCAGCTTCTTCAAATCGCATATCTTGGCCTGCAGTATTCTTCCTTTGTCCGTATCCTTCACAAGCATACGCTTTGAATTCATTTCCACTATCTGGGTCGAACTTTTTATGTCGCTGCCTGTGCGTATCGCTTCTTCTGCCGACAGGAATGGCTGGTGCTGCACAAGATCCAAACCGCGTGAATGGAATGTCAGGGTATATCCCGCTATTCCTGTTTCCGGCTGATAGGCTTTGGAGAATCCTCCGTCGATGACCAACAGTTTGCCGTTCGCCTTTATCGGTGTTTCGCCTTTTATTGTTTTTACCGGAACGTGCCCGTTGATGATGTGCCGGTGTTCTCCTTGCACACCGAAACTGTCAAGAATCATATCTACAATATGTTCGTTGTCGTTGTATTGATAGTAGTATCCTTTCTTTTCCGTGTGAGCAGATGTGTCCTTGATGAAGTATCTTTCAAAGGTTGTCATCTTGTCTTTGTCGAACAGAGGCGAATTTTTTCCGCACCATAGATACCATATATAGTCTATTGCAAACAGGGCTTCTTCTTCGTTGCAGTCGCTGTTGAATGCTTCCCTTACGATATATCCGGTCTTCTTCATCAGTTCTATTCCCTTGTACTTCTTTCCCCGTATCTCCACCTCCTTCAGCGTGCCGTCTTCGTTCAACGGTACGGATGCGTGGAACATCAGGTTTGAATTGGAAATCGAATACATGCAACCGTGCGCAAGCAGACAGTCGATGTGACGTCTCAGCTTGTCGCTCGTGCGGAACGAGTGTTGCAGTTTCTCCATCAGCGACTCTTCTTCTTTGCTCAGAGTGTAGGCGTCTTCGGGATTGACGGTCGGGAAGTTCACATCACTCATCTCATATTCTTTGCCGTCGATTCTGCACACTCCTCTTTCCTTGTCTATGCAATGGAGCAGTTTGCGGTCTTCCATTTCAAATTCAGGACGTCGGTCTATGATGTGCGCCTCCTCCTTGAACTGTATCACCGTGATAGCCTTGTGCATCTGTGCGATGAGTTTCTCCGTCTTTTCGTCATGCGTAGGTTCCTTGCTCATCTTTTTCACTCTGAACAAGGTGCATGGATCGTTCTTATACGTCTCCATAGCGAATGTCGCAAGCGGCAACAGGTTGATGCCGTATCCGTCTTCGAGTGTGGCAAGATTTCCATAGCGAAGTGACAGACGCAGCACATTGGCAATACATGCTCGGTTGCCGGCTGCCGCTCCAAACCATTCGATGTCGTGGTTGCCCCATACGATGTCGAAATGATTGTAATTGCACAGGGTTTCCATGATAAGATGTGCTCCCTGTCCTCTGTCGAAGATGTCCCCAAGCAGGTGCAGACGGTCAATGGCAAGCCTCTGTATGAGATTGCATATCGCTATGATGAAGTCGTCGGCACGTTGTGTTTCAATGATGCTGGCTACTATCACATTATAATATTGGTATTTCTTGTCGAAATAGCTTCCTTCCGATTCGTGCAGCAGTTCTTCGATGATATATCCGAACTCCTTAGGCAGTTCTTTCCTTATCTTTGAACGTGTGTATTTTGACGAAACCTCTCTGCATACCTTTATCAGTTGGTTCAGAGTGATGACATAGAAATCTGCGAGATTGCTCTCCGTTGTCTTTATCAGCTGTAACTTCTGTTCCGGATAATAGATAAGTGTACACAGTTCGTTTTTCTCTGTTTTACGGAGAGTGTTGCCGAATATCTCCTCCACCTTTCTTTTCACATATCCGGATGCGTTTCGGAGCACATGGTTGAATGCTGCGCTTTCTCCGTGCGGGTCACTTATGAAATGTTCCGTAGGCTTGGGCAGATTGAGTATCGCTTCAAGATTGATGACCTCACAACTTGCGTCTGCAATGGTCGGATAGCTTTGTGACAACAGTTGCAGATAGCGCAAATCTTCTTTGATGGATTCTTCCGTCATTATATTCTCTTTTATTTCCATGTCATGCTTTTGTTTTGTTGTTTCAAGACTCTCGTTCTTGTTAATTCCTAACGGCAGGGTGCGGGCGGATTTATTGATTCTGCCGTTCCCGTTTCGGGGCTTAGTCGATAGATTCTGTTTTGCAAACCATCGGATGAACAGTGTCAATGGAATCCGTTGGACACTTCTCTCATGTAATTCTTCATGTTTCCGGCTTTCAATATCTTTTTCTGTTGCTTTCTTCCGATTTCCACTTCCATGAACTCCCAGAAGGTACGCATTTTCGACAAGAGCTGCATTTCGCCCGGTATGATGGAAGAATAGTGTTCAAGCAGTCGGGAGTGCATGTTTTTTATAAGCGACGCTCTTCTTTCGGCTGTCCATTCCTCGCCCTTGACGTATTCGGCGGCGAGAGAAGGGCGGGCGAGCATACCGCGTCCTATCATGATAGCTTTCAGATTTGGAAATTCTGTCTCAGTACGGTGTATATCCTCCACAGTCAGAATGTCTCCGTTGAAGACAATCGGGTGTTTGCACGACTCGTAGAATCTACGGAATGTTTCAATATCCGTTTCTCCCTTATATTGCTGTATGCCGAGACGCGGATGTACCGTGATATGTGCCAACGGAGCATCATTGAGAATGGGCAGCAGAGCCAGACATTCATTTGCCTGTTCCTGACCGAGGCGCATCTTGACAGAAAAAGAAAGGTCGTTCCTCTTGCCGACAGCTTTCATTATTTCCTCTACGGCATCTGGATGCTGCAATATGCCGGCTCCTTTGCCGTGCCTTGTTTGCAGGGGGAACGGACATCCCATGTTGAGGTCTATATGTTTGTATCCCATGTCGGCAATGGCATTGACCAGTATGTCAAATTCTTTGGTGGAGTTGCAGAGAATCTGCGGGACAAGATTGATTCCCTTGTTGTACAGCGGATTAATGTCGCGTATATCTTTGTTACGCATCTTATTATGTTCGAGACGTATAAACGGACTGAAATATAATTCTGTTCCGCCTACTAATTCTGCGTGGATTCTTCTGTATGCATCGTCTGCATATCCTTGTAGAGGTGCAAAATAGATTGGTTTCATGTTTTTTTATTTTGATTGCAAAATTAGCAAACACTTTTGATTTGAACGAATTAAACTCTGTCCAATTTTTTGTCTGTGAAAAATAATTGGATGTGTGGTTGGCAGAAATTTTTTGTGATGAAATTGTGGCTGGGTGTTTGAGGCATTGTGCAAGTTGCATCAAAATACAGAAGATATGTGGAATGATTTGTTCGAATGATAAGTGGTGTGAAACAGACCGCTTTTATGCTTCCATAATAAAATTTTTGACATCGTTTTTTTAAGGGATATTCAGTTTTGATAAAATGTTGGCATTTTGGTGTGCTTTAGTTCGTTTTGTGCGGATTTGCGGTAAAATACTATCTTTCTGATTTTGTCAAATGTTAAAATTCTAAGCCCTCTGGAATGCTCCAAAATGAAGCGTGATGAACTTTTATCGAAGAACGAGGATTCTGTGCGTATTTTGTGAAGCCTCTGCGAATTGTAAAATAGTGTTTCATTTTGGACCGGTTCTTTTACATTTATTTATATTCTGCGAAGAGTCTTTTTGAAAAAAGTACTAAGTTTTCAAATTTCCAGCGCACTGTCGTCACTTTTTCAGCGCACTGTAATTTTATTTGCAGTGCGCTACAATTTTAAAAACTTAGTAGTTTGGAGAAAATTTCAGTGCGCTGAAAATAAAAAAACACTGGGAAGCAGAGAAAAAGACGATGGGCTTCAGTCTAAATGTTAAGAAGTGTATAGTCCGTTGCTTTGAAAATACGTCTGAACAGAAGCTTAAAAATGAGTGGATTTTTGAGGTCATTTGAGGGTAAAAACAGTGAATTTGAATGTAAAATATTAATAATCAGTAAATTATCGGAATACTTGAATTTCTCGAAAAATTACGTCCGGCACGTTTTTTTGATTGTTTTGAGAAATTTTATATACTGTTGATTATCAGTGAATTATCTTTAAGCTAAAAATCATTTTTTTTCTTCCTCGGCAAAATATCGCTCGAAGTGTTAAATTTTTGTTTTGGACGAAAATATCATTTTGTCAAATCGAAAAACTCATTTTTAGCGTGTTCTTGTTGTTTTTTTGTGGAAGTACTTTATTGTAGATGATAGGTATGGTTTCTTCTTTTTTTCGTGAAGTTGTGAACAAATTGGTCGTTTTCTTGTTCTTGTAGAATTATAAAGTATGAGAATAAGGTAATAAAGAAGAATAACTAAAGATTTTATTTATGACAAGTCTGATTTTATTGGTTTTTGTCGTCGGCTATTTTTGTATAGCCATCGAAGGAGTTGTGAAAGTAAATAAAGCAGCAGTCGCTTTGTTTATGGCAGTGATGTGCTGGGCATTGTATATGCTTGGTTCGGAAGATTATATCGCGGAATTTTACTCTCAGCCGTTTCGCGATTATCTGAAAGAAAGTGCCGGTAGTGGAAATCCGGCTGTAAAGTTCCTTGTAGAAAATGTTTTCAGTCCTCATGTGGCAGATGCATGTGAAACCATCCTATTCCTCATGGGAGCAATGACCATTGTGGAGGTGGTCGATTCAAATGGAGGCTTCCGCTTTGTCAACAGACGTTTGCAGACATCTGACCCCTGTAAACTTCTTTGGAGAGTGGTGGCACTTACTTTCGTGTTGTCTGCATTGCTCGACAACATGACCACCGCCATCGTGATGGTGATGGTACTCAAACGGCTGGTGGCGAACCGCAAACAGAGAATGCTGTATTCGTGTATTGTGATATTGGCTGCCAATTCCGGAGGAGCCTTTTCGCCGATAGGTGATGTTACGACCATAATGCTTTGGATAAAGGGATGTGTATCAACTACGGGCATTATAAAAAGTCTGTTTATCCCAGCAGTCGTGAGTGTGGTAGTTCCGGCATTGTTTGTGATGCGTATGCTTAAAGGCAAGGTATGTTCTGTCGGAGGCACAACGGTTGGTGATGATTCGAATATGCCTGAGTTTTCGCGCAATGTGCGCATCGCCATATTTTGTATCGGAGTGTTCGGACTTATGCTCGTGCCGGTGTTCCGTACTCTGACCGGACTTCCTCCGTTTGTCGGAGTAATGGGTGTGCTTGCCGTACTTTGGATTATGACGGAAATCATTATTAGGAAGAACCGCAGGGTGCTCAGCCATGAGGCAGAAGCGAGAGTGTCGAATATCATGCACAAGATAGACATGTCCACTATCCTGTTCTTTCTGGGCATACTTTTGGCGGTAGGTGCTTTGCAGGAGACTGGTACACTGAGCCGATTGGGAGTGTGGCTCAACACGACATTCAGCAATGTGTATGTGGTGAACATGATGATAGGTGTGATTTCCTCGATAGTAGATAATGTGCCTCTTGTGGCAAGTGCGATGGGTATGTATGCCATCCAGCCCGATACGGCTGTGGGAATGATGGAGAATTTCTGTCAGGACGGAGCATTCTGGAATCTTCTTGCTTATTGTGCCGGTACGGGCGGAAGTATCCTCATCATAGGTTCGGCTGCCGGTGTGGTGGTCATGGGACTTGAGAACATTAGCTTCGGGTGGTATCTGAAGCGTTTCACATGGCTTGCGTTGGCAGGTTATTTCTCTGGAATTGCTGCATATTGGCTGATGAATTTGATTTGATGTGGAAGTGGATGCAATCTCTTTTCTGATAAGAAACAGTGGGGTTGCATCTGCTTTTTTCTGATTTTCTATTATTGTTCTTTCGGTTAGAATCGTTACATTTGCAGAAATCCAGAAGAAAAAACATTTTTTGATAAAAACTCACAATTATGCCACGATACATTACTAATATACATATCGATAAACTTTACCATTTAAGTGATTTTGATATACCTATTGCAGATGACGCAGCTCCACATCTTATTCTTACGGGTAGGAATGGCAGCGGTAAAACAATTACGCTCAATGCCATTGCTGACTTTCTTGATAAGGTAATCAATGATACATCATTGAATTTTCTCGGATATTCTAAGTCCATAGAAAATGGAAAGGGCAAAATATCTCAACATCTGCAGGGTACACCAGAATATATTGAACTGCAATTGTCATTGGAAAGGCTTAAAAAACTTCATGACAATTTGTTTGGTAAGATTAATGTGGATTTTGGTGAGGATTGTGGCTTTATTAATAAATATGCAGAGGGCAATTTCATCATCGCTTTTTATGAAGCTGCTCGTAAGACAGAGATTGAAGAGCCTAAGAATCCGACTAAACCGGAATTGCAAGCAAAGACGGAAGTTCGCACACTGATGACTAATCAGTTGCTCAATTTTTTGTCTGATCTCAAAATACAGGAGGCACTTGCCAGAAATGAGCAACAGGTTACAGATGCTGACAAAATCAGAAGTTGGTTTGTAGATTTTGAGAGTGTGTTAAAGAATCTTTTTGAAGATTCAGAACTGAAATTACATTTCAATTATCGTGATTATACTTTCTATATTGAAACAAGAGGAAAATCATTTAAGTTTACAGAATTGTCAGATGGATTTTCTGCTATTATTGATATTATTGCCGATCTTATTCTGAAAATGCAGAAGAAAGATACGCTTGTGATGGACTATCTGAAGCCCGGCATTGTGTTGATTGATGAAATAGAGACACATCTTCATCTTCAACTTCAGAAAATAGTGCTTCCTCTTTTAACTGGCTTATTTCCGAATATCCAGTTCATTGTAACAACTCATTCTCCATTTGTGCTCAGTTCTTTGTCTGATGCAACAGCTTTTGATATGGAACATCGCCAGACTATAGCCAATCTGTCGGATTATTCTTATCAAGCTCTTACTGAAGGGTATTTCGGTGTGTCGTCCGACTCAAACTATACTAAAGCAAGGCTTGAACAGTTGCATGGACTGATTGAAAAGGAGCAGCTTACATACGAAGAGAAAGAAACGGTTAGACAGATTATTGACGATTTTCGCAAAATGTCGGAAGTCGCATCTCCGGCTTTGATTGGGCAGTTCAATAAGTTGCTAATAGACCATTCTGAAAATATAAAAAGTATAATTGGATGATACGTGTATATAAAGACCCGGATGAACCGAAGTCGTTGGCTGCACATAAATCATATAGCGGTGACGATGTGGTACGGCAATTGAGAGCCGACCAGCGAGGTAAATGCTATTTATGTGAACGTCTTACAGTGACGGATTTTCAGGTGGAGCATCATAAAAGTCAGGCACAACATCCTGATTTGGTCTATTGTTGGAACAATCTTTTTTTGAGTTGTGCTTATTGTAATAATAAGAAGAGCAATCTGTTTGATAATATGGTAAGTCCGACAGGCAATGATATAGAGACATATATTGAACAGCGGTTGGATTTTGACAAGTCGAAAGCAATATTTAAATATATAGGAGGAGAAAACATCACTGATGAATACGGGGAGACTATTTCTTTCCTTGAGCGTGTCTTTAACGGCACTAATAAGTTGAGAACAGAACGGGAACAGTTATTTTATAATTACGTCTTGAGTGCTGTCAATACATTTCAGAAAATGGTTGTGGATTGGTTGTTTGCCCCTACGGCGGAACTTGAAGATGCAATAAGGCAAAGCCTTGACATTGGCAAGGAATTTTTAGGCTTCAAGTATTGGATTATCAAGTCTAATTCAATGCTTCTAAAACATTTTGGAGATTGCATTAAATGGAATAGAGAGTTTGTGTGAAGCATTTTTTGTCATAAAGCGTGAGGTTATGGAAAAGAAGTTTATGCAGCTTGCCATTGAGTTGGCGGTTGAGAATGTAAAGAACGGAGGCGGTCCTTTTGGAGCAGTCATTGTGAAGGACGGCGATATAATTGCAACTGGAGTGAACAGAGTTACTTCCGGCTGTGACCCGACCGCTCATGCGGAGGTAAGTGCCATAAGGGCTGCATGTGGCAAGTTACATACGTTCTCGCTTGAGGGATGTGAGATTTATTCGTCCTGTGAACCTTGTCCGATGTGTCTCGGAGCAATCTACTGGGCGCATATCACTCGTCTTTACTATGGATGTAATAAGGAAGATGCTGCAAAGGCGGGGTTTGATGATGCCTTTATATATAAGGAACTCTCCCTTTCTCCGCAGGAGCGTTCCATGAAGACGGAGATTCTCTTGCCGGAAGAGGCGCGGCGCGCCTTTGAGGCTTGGGAGGTTAATGATGAAAGAATTGATTATTGATAGGCAAAAAAACGGTGATATTCAAAAAAGATTATGGATATAAAGAAGTATATAGAAGAGAATGAAGCGCGGTTTCAGGAGGAGCTTTTCAGCTTGATAAGAATACCGAGTATAAGTGCGCATCCCGAGCGAAAGCAGGATATGTGGCGGTGTGCGGAACGTTGGAAAGAATTGTTGTTGGCTGCCGGAGTGGATATGGCAGAAGTGATGCCTTCCGATGGCAATCCTCTTGTCTTTGCCGAGAAGCATGTGGATGACCATGCAACCACCATACTGGTGTATGCGCATTATGATGTCATGCCTGTAGAACCTCTTGAATTATGGAAAAGCAGTCTTTTCGAACCGGAAGTGCGCGACGGACGAATCTGGGCGCGTGGCGCGGATGACGACAAGGGACAAGCCATGATTCAGGTGAAAGCCTTTGAATATATGGTGCGTACCGGAAAACTGAGACATAATGTGAAGTTCATATTTGAAGGAGAAGAGGAAATAGGTTCTCCGAGTCTTAATGCTTTTATCGGGAAACACAAGGAACTGCTTCGGGCGGACGTTATCCTTGTGTCGGATACCAGTATGCTGGGGGCCGATTTACCTTCCATAACGACCGGACTTCGCGGGCTTGCGTATTGGGAGATAGAAGTCACCGGACCTAACCGTGACCTGCATTCGGGACATTTCGGAGGAGCTGTGGCAAATCCGGTCAATGTGTTGTGTTCGATGCTTGCAAAAGTAATAGACGAGGACGGACGCATTACGGTGCCTCATTTCTATGACAAAGTGGAGGAAGTCTCTCCGGAGGAACGTGACATGATCGCACATATTCCTTTCGATGAGCACAGATATATGGAGTCTATCGGAGTGAAGGCTTTGAAAGGGGAAAAAGGATATTCTACGCTGGAGCGCAACAGCAGTCGTCCGTCTTTCGATGTGTGCGGCATCTGGGGCGGTTATACGGGCGAAGGTGCGAAGACGGTTCTTCCGTCGAAGGCATATGCGAAAGTTTCGTGCCGCCTTGTACCGAATCAGAATCATGTTGATATTTCCAAGTTGTTTGCAGACTACATATATGATATTGCTCCTGAATATGTGGAAGTGAAGGTAACTCCTATGCACGGTGGAGAAGGATATGTGTGCCCAATCTCTATGCCCGCCTATAAAGCGGCGGAAGCCGGGTTCACTAAAGCTTTCGGTAGAAAACCGTTGGCAGTTCGTCGTGGAGGCAGCATACCTATTATAAGCGATTTCGAAAAGATTCTTGGAATCAAGACAGTGCTGATGGGATTCGGTCTTGAAAGCGATGCGATACATTCTCCGAATGAAAATTTCCCGCTTGATATATTCCGCAAGGGAATAGAGGCTGTGGTTGGCTTCTACGATAACCTTCAATTGAATTTGGAGTGAGCATGATCTCAGATTCTCCAGACACGGTTGTGCCTGTCGATGATGCATTGTATTGTCAATTCTGAAGTTCAAAAAGAACAGCTGTAGGATGAAAAGCCGACAGATGTTCTTTTTTTATGTTTTTTTCATGTGAGAACTTTTTTGCATTACGGGTGTTTTCCTTATATTAGCCCTGTGAAAACAGAAATTGACAGATTTTTATTGCCATGAATAAAAACAACTATTGTGTTATTCTCGCCGGGGGTGTGGGATTGCGTCTGTGGCCTTCAAGCCGCAGAGAAAAACCGAAACAGTTTATTGATTTTTTCGGCACCGGTGAGACGCTATTACAAATGACATTTAAGAGATACAGCCGCTTTATCGATAAAGATAATATGATTATCGTGTCAAATGCCTTGTATGCGGATCTTATTGCAGAGCAGCTGCCGGATATTCCTAAGTCGAATATTCTTTTGGAGCCGATGCGTCGGAATACAGTGCCAAGCGTGACGTGGGCGGCTATGGAGGTTGTGCGGCGGAATCCGGATGCATGTATTGTCGTCACTCCTGTTGACCAGATGATTGCCGGTGAGGACTTTTTTGTGGAAGATGTGCTTGCCGGACTTGACTATGTGGCGCGCAACCAACGGATGCTGACCTTAGGAGCGATGCCTACTCGTCCGGAAACCAGTTACGGATATATACAGATGGCTGACAAACTGGAGAAGAACATCTATAAAGTGAAATCCTTTACGGAAAAACCAGAACTTGACTTTGCGCGTCTGTTTGTTGAGAATAAGGAGTTTCTGTGGAATACCGGACTTTTTATCGGAAGCGCACATACATTCCTTGAGGCGGTGCATAGTAAAGCTTCATATTACACAGAGATGATGGATGATGCTTCCCGGTTTTTTGACAACGGGGTGCGTCCGAGTGAGTTTGTGGAAGAGACGTTCTCGATGTGTCCAAATGTGTCTATAGAACAAGGCATACTTGAGAAGTCGGACAATGTGGATGTGATGTTGTGCCATTTCGGTTGGACGGATATTGGAACGTGGAGTGCCTTATATAATGTGACTCCCAAAGATGCGGATGACAATGCCACGATTGATACTCAGGCGATGTTCTACGATTGCAAGGGATGCGTAGTGAAACTTCCGAGTGGGAAGCTTGCTGTTTTGCAAGGGCTTAAAGATTATGTGGTGGCGGAAGAAGGCAATGTCTTGGTGGTTTGCCATAAAGGCGAACAGGGTGTCATGCGCAAATTTGTGAATGATGTCCAGATGAATGCGGGAGATGATTTTGTCTGAAGCGTAATGGATGGGCGACATTTCCGGAGAGAGTGGTTTTCTTTCCGAATGTGGATGGCGAAAGTCCGATGTGGCTTGTCTTCGTCAGGATTTTTAGAGTTCTGAAATAGTTTTTTATATATGAAGAGGCATTGAGCTGCTATTGTGTTGTCAGCTCAATGCCTCTTCCTGTGTTGTTTGTGCCTCCGACTGTGTGCTTGCTCTATAGTTCTCTTACAGGAGGTTCTTTATTTCATCTTCAATATTGTCGATAAACTCGCTGCGTTTCACCACCTCGTTGTTCCGGTTGATGATGAAGAACGTCGGCAGTTGGGCTACTCCATACGACCTTACAGCCCTTCCGTCTGTTTCGTGTACGCACACCCACGGAAGATTCTCTACTGAGAATTTCCAGAAATGAATGTCTTCGTCAAGCGACACTTGGTAGATTTCAAATCCTTGATTCTTGTACTTTTCATAAAGGTCTCGCATGAGCCGGGTACGCGGGGCGGACTCTTTGGCACTGTACAGAGTGAAGTCGAGCAGCACGACCTTGCCTTTCAAGTCTTTTATGCTCTTCAGATTATCATTGATGTCCGGCAACGTGATATCTATAATGCCGGTCTCCTCAACCTTTGATTCGTCCAGTTCTATTACTTTTTGTGTAGGTCTTGATGTGTTCCCCATGCCTTTGATGGCTGCATTGCATATTTGCTCTGTTCGGGCAGCATCCGGATATTGTCCGTCCCATGCAGTGGCTACAGCCGCATAGCATTTCACATCGTCTCTGTTTGTGAACGGGTCGAAGAGCATGAATGTGCCGGCAAGGTCTGTAATCGACTGACAAACGGCATAATAAGCGTATGCTCGTGCCGGCTCCTTGAATATATAGTCATTCTTCATCTTCTCCTTGTAGGTGTTTACCAGATACTTGATGCTGTCCATCTTGTCTCCGGGATACATGGATTGGTTCTTTTCGACAGCAATAATCTGGTTTTGCAGATTCTGTTGCAGAACATAAATCTCTTTTATTTTCAGAGCATTGTCCGAACCCTTTACATCATATTCCGTTGTCATTGTTGGGTATGCGGCAGTAAAGTTCAGCGTCTCAGTGGAGTCGATACTGAAATGAATGTGTTTTTTGCCGATGCGCAGAGAATAAAACTCAGGGCTTGAAGGTGCCTGAGCGGAGAACCTGAAAGCTCCGTCCTCTGTCAGTTTTACGGAATCAAGACGCACTACTCCTTCAAGCGTATTGGCTTCCATATAAAGCAGAGAGTCTTTTGCTCCGCTGATGTTCCCTTCCACTGTAAACTGCGGACCTTTGTCGCAGCCGCATATTGCCAGTGCGGCACTGCATATCACTATTGCTTTTTTCATATTGGAGTTTCTGTAAATTTATTTATGTGGATATTCAACTCTATAAGTTGAGCTTGTAAATACCCTGCAAAATTAGTTGTTTTACTCTGAATATGAAAATGAAAGCTTTTTAGAAGTTTGTTTAATTTTTATTTCTCCTGTTATGTGGAGGTTTTCGGGATACTTTTAGTTGTGAATACAATCATATAAATTGTACGAAAAACATGCTAAAACACCGATTTTTAAAATATCAAAATGATATTTTCGCCCAAAATGAAAATTTAACACTTCGAGTGATTTTTTGCAGAGGACTGAAAAATGAAATTTTTGATATGAAGATAATTAATTGATAATCAATGAAATATAATTTTACTCAAAACGCTTAAAAAAACGTGCCGGACGTAATTTCTCAGGAATTTTTGTATGTTTTGGTAATTTATTGATTATTAATATTTTACATGTGTATATGCCATTTTCACCCTCAAACCACACTCAAAATCCGCTCACTTTTAATTTCCTGTTCAGACATACTTTCAATGCGGTAAATTATATATTTCTTAGAAGCTGTTTTGATTTCATTCGATAAATTTGTTAAGCATGATTTGGATGAATGCAAGTTGTACCATAGCTTCCGCAGTTTCAGCAAGGAATTCATAATCAATGGTCAGCCTTCTGAAGTT
>JAGASY010000072.1 GCA_017621515.1 Bacteroidaceae bacterium | reverse complement strand
CCACGGTGGATTCGCCTTCGACGCGGAAGGCTGTGTGACGGAGAAGGAGGAGAAGACCGCCTTCTATGCCGGCTATGCTCACGAAGACGGGAGGCACTGCTTCCAAACCTCTTCTGTAGTTCCTCTTGAAGACGGACAGGAATATGCAACGAGACTTGCGCTCGACTATGGCGACAAGCGGTATGTGTTCCGTATCAGGCTGGTGAACGAGGATACATACACAGCCATAGCCGGAACAGAGGTGGAGAAGCCGCGAAACAACGGCATCATCTACGACCTCGGCGGAAGAGCCGTGGGAAGAGAAGGCAACCCGACAGAAAGACTTGCCAAAGGCATATACATCTGCAACGGCAGAAAATTCGTCGTAAAATAAAAAATATCCGCATATCAATCATTGGCTATATGCAGCGTTTGCTCCTCCCTCCAGTTTACAAGATACAAGACATGGGTTGCACGAGTGAAGGCTGTATATAGCCAACGATAATAATCGGGACCAAGCATATCTTCCGTCATATATCCCTGATCGACAAAAACCTCACTCCATTGCCCACCTTGCGCCTTATGACAGGTAACTGCATAGGCATACTTAATCTGCAAAGCATTGAAATAAGGATCAGACATCATCTTCTTCATGCGCTCACGCTTAGTCGGAATGTCCATATAATCTTCCATAATACGATTGAAGAGAGCATCATTCTGCTCACGAGTGAGAGAGGGAGCTTCGGAATGAAGAGTGTCAAGCAGCACTGTTGCCTCAAATTCATAATCATCGTAGTCGGGCAGACGGAGCTGACAGTCGGCAAAATGAAAGCCATACAGTTCCCGAATATTACGTACACGTTCTACCACGACAACATCTCCATTGGCAATAAATTCGATATTTGTAGCAGCTGTTTCTTTTGATTCACCATCTTTACCATCGGAAGAAATCCAAAAATAATTGTTCTTCGCCACCATCAATATATCCCCAGAAGAAAGTTCTTCTTCACACCCGAGAATCTGGTTTCTTATTCCATTATTATATACATGGGCACGTTTGTTGGAACGACATACGACCATAGTCTCGTCAACACCATAATGTGCATAACACGAACTGATGGTTTCTATCAATTCATTCCCCGGCACATTCTTCACATCAGCAAAACCACTGAAACGTATCTTTGGAAATTCAAACACATCGTACTCCTCGATAGCCTGACGCAGGCATGTTGCATTCCATAGTATGCCGGACTCTTCGTGCTGACGCACCACACGGGTCAGAGTGTGGCAACGCACATTCAATCCGTATCCACCGACAACATCAGGCTGCAATGCAGGACTTTCCGTCTCTCCGACAGGAGGCAACTGAGCTGTGTCGCCAAGAAGCACAAGACGGCATCCAGTACCACTATACACAAACTGCATTAAGTCATCAAGCAAACGTCCGGTGCCATAAATACTTTCCGAAAGACCGTCATTAGCTATCATTGAAGCTTCATCGGAAATGAATAACGCATTCTGCAATGAATTATAATTGAGAGAAAACGCAGAATCCTTGTCAACAGTCTTCTGGCGATATATCCGCCGATGTATGGTGAATGCAGGATGCTCCGCATACAATGAAAAGACTTTTGCCGCACGCCCCGTAGGTGCAACAAGCACACACCGACGGTTAAGTTGTTCCATCGTTTTCACGAAAGCACCGACAAGAGAAGTCTTGCCTGTACCGGCATATCCGCGCAACAAAAAAACTTCATCGGCATCGGGAGAAAGGACAAAATCGCAGAGAGAATCAATTGCTTCTTCCTGCTCCTCAGTGGGCAAAAAACCAAAATTCCGTAAAATCAGTTCTTTTAAATAGTCTTTAATCATTATTTTTAGAAAAAAACTCGGCTGTATTCGCCGCAATTCATTTTTATTCGTTATTTTTGCGACACGAATATAACAAAATAAAAAAATAATAAAACATATCATGAAAAAGATTATTGTAAATATTCTTTTGGGAGTATGTGCTGTCGGTCTCGCGTATGCGTGCTTTGCCAGCATTTACAGTGACATCGCTTTCGATGAAGAGAAAGCAGCAAGAGAGAAAAAAGTAATTGCAACGCTGATGAAAATCCGCGATGCAGAGGAGAAATTCAAGATGAGCCATCACGGTGAATATTGCGGTACAATAGATTCACTCATCGACTACATCAAGAACGACCGCGCAATTGACAAGATTGTCAAGGAAGGTGAACTTACAGATGACCAGCTTGAGTCTGGACTCACAGAGGTTGAAGCTGTAAAGCAGGGACTCATCAAGCGTGATACTATATGGATTTCTGCAGCTGAGGCTCTTGGCATAGATAATCCTGATTCACTTAAGTATGTACCAATAGGAAGAGAAGGCGGTGAAATACAGCTCCGCAAAAAGTCTGCTTTCAACTTGAAGTCTAACGAATGGGATTTACTTGTAGAGGTACGTGCTTCAATGGACGACTATCTTGACGGCATGGATGCAAAAAAGGTAAAGAATCTCAAAGCAGAACTGAAGAAACTCAACAAGAACAAGGCAGACTTGTTTGAGGACAATGCAGACGATACAGACGGTAACTGGTATGGTCTGCGTGTGGGAGACCTTCAAGACCCGACAAACAAATTAGCTGGTAACTGGGAATAAAACATATTGCATGCAAGTAACAGGAAACAGTAAAAATCAAAATAAAAGTTTGTCCATTCGTGTATGCACGGATGGACTTTCTTTTTGTGTCTATACACCGACAAGTAGCTCGCCATACGAATATAAAACATATAAAGTGAAAACGACCATATCACTGGCGGCAAACTTGAAAGAGGCACTGACACATGAACCTATACTTAAAGAGGAATACCAAAGGGTAAACATACTTATATCCACCCCACATTTTACCGTAGTACCTATCGAAGCGTTCAAAACGGAAGATGTGAACGATATTTACAACTATAACTTTCCAAAGGATAAGCCACAAAGAACAAGCTACAACATTCTGCGACGTTCCGGAATTGCCATTGTGTTTGGTATAGAAAAAAATATCTACCAGCTTATTCTTGACGATTTTCCACGTGCACGCTTCTATGCCTCTGCAAGTACACTCATTGAGTTCTTTAGTGAGAAAAGTATGCTTGGAACAAACAAGAAGATGTATGCCTATCTGCACGAAAAAGAAATGACTTTGTTCTGTTTCAATAAAGGAAGATTTTTATTTGTCAACACTTTCAACATAAACGGTATAGCAGACTGCCAATACTATATTCTGAATGTTTGGAAACAGCTTGGGTTTGACCAGTTGGATGATGCTCTTTTTATTGTTGGTGATGACAGACAGAGGAAAGTTCTTCATGAGAAATTGCAAAACTTTATAGAGAATGTATCACTGATAGACTACAAGGAAGATTTCAAGAATACCGTAATACAAGATTTTAGCACTGCTATACCATACGATCTGCAAACACTATTAGTATGCGGATTCTAAGGCCATACAAGAAGTAAAATCACCTTTTTTCAATTAACAGAACATCTATTATCTTTATAATGACATGCGTATCATAAGCGGAAAATATAAACATAAACGTTTTGATGTGCCACATACGTTTAAGGCACGTCCCACGACTGATTTTGCAAAAGAAGGTCTGTTTAACATTCTCAGCAATGTTTACATTGACTTCGATGAAGAACTAACGGCACTCGACCTTTTTGCCGGCACAGGAAGCATTGGACTGGAATTAGTGTCACGAGGATGCGGCAAAGTGGTATCTGTAGAAAAGGACTATAAGCACCATCAGTACTTGCGAAAAATAGCTCATGAGCTTGGAGACAAGGCATGGATACCTCTTCATGCAGATGTGTTCAAATATATTGAACGTTGTTCTGAGAAATATGACATCATATTTGCAGACCCTCCGTATGCGTTGGAAAATCTTGGTGAGATACCACAAATTGTATTTGAAGCTGATATTATAACGGATAGAGGTATCTTCATTCTTGAGCATGGAAAGAATTATGATTTCTCATCAATTCCACAGTTCATTGACCACCGCAATTATGGTTCTGTAAACTTTTCCTTTTTCAGGAAGTAATCTACAATAATAGTATAAAGGCTAAAAGTACTCCTAAAAGATTATAGAATCTATTACTAATATCTGATGCCATATCATGCTTTAAACAGAAGCTTGATATGGCATTATTTGTATTGAAATTGACTTAATCATCCAAATAAACCATCCTTTTATCTAAAGGAGATTACAGCCGAATCATATAAAAAAGCGTCCAAACAGCCTTTATTCATGCTGTCTGGACGCTTTTTATAAAAGATTTTTATTTCTTATAATCAGTTCTTTTCAAATGAAGCAAAAGCTTCAGTCGGATTGAACTTCTTGCGCTGTGCCTCCAACATTTCGTCCTTAGCACCCACAATAATACGTTCAAATTCACGGAGACCTGTTCCAGCAGGAATGAGGTGACCACAAATCACATTCTCCTTCATACCTTCCAGAGGATCGCTCTTTCCACTAATTGCAGCTTCATTGAGCACCTTAGTTGTTTCCTGGAATGAAGCAGCAGACATAAAGCTTGAAGCACCAAGAGCTGCACGGGTGATACCCTGAAGTATCTGTGTAGATGTAGCCGGAACTGCATCACGAACCTGTACAAGCTTGAGGTCACGACGCTTCAATGTAGAGTTCTCATCTCTCAACTTGCGAGCAGTAACAATCATACCAGCCTGCATAGTTTCAGAATCACCAGCATCAGTGACAACCTTCTTGCCCCATATACGGTCATTCTCTTCTGCAAACTCAAGCTTATCAACAATACCTCCTTCAAGGAAGCGTGTATCACCCGGATCATTAATCTGGACTTTACGCATCATCTGGCGGACAATGATTTCAAAATGCTTATCATTAATAGATACACCTTGCAAACGATATACATCCTGTACCTGATTTACAATGTATTCCTGTACGGCTGTAGGTCCCTTGATGGCAAGTATATCAGCAGGAGTAATCGCACCATCTGAAAGAGGAGTTCCGGCACGTACATAGTCATTCTCCTGTACAAGAATCTGCTTTGACAGAGGAATAAGGTACTTGCGTATATCTCCAACCTTAGAAGTAAGTATAATCTCACGATTACCACGCTTAACCTTACCCATTGTCACTTCACCATCAATTTCAGCTACCACAGCCGGATTTGAAGGGTTACGTGCTTCGAAAAGCTCTGTTACTCGTGGAAGACCTCCGGTGATGTCACCAGCCTTGCTGACTGCACGAGGAATCTTAATAAGAATATCGCCGGCAGCCAATGTCTGACCATCCTCAACAACAATATGTCCGTTAATTGGGAAGTTGTATGTACGGAGCAAATCTCCATTCTCATTAAGAATATGACACATTGGTACAAGAGCCTTGTCTTTAGACTCTGTTACAATGAAGTCACGAAGTCCAGTAGTATCGTCTTGCTCAACACGATATGTCACATTCTCTTTTACACCTTCAAATTTAACTTGACCGGCAAATTCAGTGACGATAACAGCGTTAAACGGATCCCAGTTAGCAATAACAGTATCCTTCTCAACAATATCACCATCCTTGAAGAAAAGGTTTGAACCATAAGGAACATTCACTGTTGAAAGAGCTATACCAGTGTTTATATCAAGGAAACGAAGTTCTGCAAGTCGTCCCACAACAACCATTCCTTCAGGATGTTCTTCTGTAGGACGATTGATGGTACGAAGTTCTTCAAACTCCAATTTACATCTGCTCTTTGCTACAATCTGCGCATTAGCTGCAGCATTACCGGCAACACCACCGGCATGGAATGTACGAAGTGTAAGCTGAGTACCCGGCTCACCAATAGCTTGTGCAGCGATGACACCGACAGCCTCACCTTTCTGTACCATACGTGCTGTAGCAAGGTTACGTCCATAACACTTCATGCAGACACCCTTCTTAGACTCACAAGTAAGAACAGAACGTATCTCTACACTCTCAATTCCTGCCGCTTCTATTTCAGCAGCTATGCGCTCTGTAATTTCTTCTCCAGAAGCAACAATAATCTCTCCAGTAGAAGGGTTTACAATATCATGAACGGAAACACGTCCCAAAATACGTTCTGCAAGTGAAGCTACAACACGGTCACCATCCTTAAGAGCAGTACAAATAAGTCCACGTAGAGTTCCACAATCTTCTTCATTAATGATAACGTCATGGGAAACATCGACAAGACGACGTGTAAGGTAACCGGCATCGGCAGTCTTCAAGGCTGTATCGGCAAGACCCTTACGAGCACCGTGAGTAGAAATAAAGTACTCCAACACAGACATTCCTTCCTTAAAGTTAGAAAGAATCGGGTTCTCAATGATGTTAGCACCATCGGCACCGGCTTTCTGAGGTTTTGCCATCAAACCACGCATACCAGCAAGCTGGGCAATCTGGTCGGCAGAACCACGGGCACCAGAATCAAGCATCATGAAGACAGCATTGAATCCCTGATCAGCTTCTGTCATCTGCTTCATCAAGGTCTTCTTCAACTTATCATTGACCTTTGTCCATGTGTCAATTACCTGGCTATAGCGGTCTTTATCAGTAATAAGACCAAAAGCATAATTCTGCTGAATCTGCTCCACTGCATCATGACCATCCTGTACAATCTGTACTTTCTCTTCAGGAATGATAATATCATCAAGCACGAAAGAAAGTCCACCTTCGTATGCCTTTCGGTAGCCAAGATTCTTGATTCCATCAAGGAAATGACAAGCACGAGCCATACCCACAGTCTTTATCACCTTAGTGATGACTTTCTTCAATGCTTTTTTACCGATAACTTCATTCACAAATCCAACTTCATCAGGAATGATGCCGTTAATTATGATACGTCCGACTGTAGTCTCAACAAGATGCTTATATATGTTACCTTCGTCATCTACATCATTCACAATACACTTGATAGGTGCATGAACTTCTACACGACCTTCATTGTAAGCAATAATAGCTTCCTCCGGACCATAGAAAGTCAATCCCTCTCCCTTTGCACCCGGACGAACTTTTGAAATATAATAAAGTCCGAGCACCATATCCTGTGACGGAACAGTGATTGGCTCACCACTTGCAGGAGAAAGAATATTATGAGATTGAAGCATGAGAAGTTGCGCCTCAAGAACAGCCTCATTAGAAAGCGGCAAATGCACAGCCATCTGGTCACCGTCAAAGTCAGCATTGAATGCAGTACAAGCAAGAGGGTGCAACTGAATAGCTTTACCTTCAATCATCTTAGGCTGGAATGCCTGAATACCAAGACGGTGAAGTGTTGGTGCACGGTTAAGAAGAACAGGATGTCCTTTCATTACATATTCAAGAATATCCCAGATGATAGGATCACGACGATCAACAATCTTCTTAGCAGACTTAACAGTCTTCACAATTCCACGCTCAATCAACTTACGAATGATAAACGGCTTATACAATTCCGCCGCCATCAGTTTAGGAAGACCACACTCTCCCATCTGGAGTTCCGGACCTACAACAATCACAGAACGAGCAGAATAATCGACACGCTTACCAAGAAGGTTCTGACGGAAACGTCCCTGCTTACCTTTCAAAGAGTCAGACAAAGACTTGAGGGGGCGGTTCGATTCCGACTTAACGGCACTACTCTTACGAGAATTGTCGAAAAGACTGTCAACAGCCTCCTGAAGCATACGTTTCTCATTACGGAGGATTACATCCGGTGCCTTAATCTCAATAAGGCGCTTCAAACGATTGTTACGTATAATTACACGACGATACAAATCATTGAGGTCAGAAGTAGCAAAACGTCCACCATCAAGCGGCACAAGCGGACGAAGATCCGGAGGAGTAACCGGAATATTATGCATAATCATCCACTCAGGTTTGTTCTTACCGCGAGAAGCACGGAAAGACTCAACAACCTGAAGACGTTTCAAAGCTTCAGCTTTTCGCTGCTGAGAAGAGTCCTGATTAGCACGGTCACGAAGCTCATACGATAATTTATCGAGATCCACATGCTTCAACATATACTCTATAGCTTCCGCACCCATCATCGCGATAAACTTTCTCGGGTCCTCATCATCAAGCTGCTGGTTTCCTGCAGGCAGATTATCTATTACATCATAATATTCATCCTCAGACAGAAGTTCGTAATCCTTTATATTCTTCTCAGGATTCTCAGCAACACCAGCCTGTATGATTACATATCTCTCATAATAAACGATAGAATCAAGCTTCTTTGTCGGTAATCCGAGCAAATAACCAATTTTATTCGGAAGAGAACGGAAATACCAGATATGCGCAACAGGCACAACCAAAGCAATATGTCCTGTACGTTCACGACGCACCTTCTTTTCTGTAACTTCTACACCACACCGGTCACAGACAATACCTTTATAACGGATACGCTTGTATTTTCCGCAGTGGCATTCATAATCTTTTGTAGGACCGAAGATACGTTCACAGAAAAGACCATCACGCTCAGGCTTGTATGTTCTGTAATTGATTGTTTCCGGTTTCAGAACCTCACCAAAAGAATTTTCCAGAATCTCTTCCGGTGAAGCAAGCCCAATGGTTATCTTGGTGAAATTTGTTTTTATCTTAGAATCTTTCTTAAAAGCCATCTTTTATTTATTTACGGTGGAAGACAATATTAATCCAAAGTTATACTCAATCCAAGTCCACGAAGTTCGTGGAGCAATACATTGAGAGATTCAGGAATGCCAGGTGTCGGCATAGGATCACCCTTAACAATAGCTTCATAAGCTTTTGAACGTCCGACAACATCATCAGACTTAATAGTAAGTATTTCTTGAAGTACATGAGACGCACCGAATGCCTCAAGTGCCCATACCTCCATTTCTCCAAAACGCTGTCCACCAAACTGAGCTTTACCTCCAAGAGGCTGCTGAGTGATGAGAGAGTAAGGACCGATAGAACGAGCATGCATCTTATCTTCAACCATGTGACCAAGCTTAAGCATGTATGTCACACCAACTGTTGCCGGCTGGTCGAAACGCAAACCCGTCTCACCATTATACAAATATGTACGTCCATAACGTGGCAGACCAGCCTTATCTGTCCATTCACAAAGGTCTTCCAGATGTGCACCATCAAAAATAGGAGTAGCAAACTTAACCCCCAGTTTCTTTCCGGCAGCACCAAGAACTGTCTCAAAAATCTGACCGATGTTCATTCGAGAAGGCACACCAAGCGGATTCAATACAATATCAACAGGTGTTCCATCTTCAAGGAAAGGCATGTCTTCCTGACGTACAATCTTCGAAACAATACCTTTGTTTCCATGACGACCTGCCATCTTATCTCCCACACCAATCTTACGCTTCTTCGCAATATAAACTTTAGCCATCTGAATAATTCCGGAAGGCAGTTCATCGCCAATAGTAAGAGCATACTTCTTACGCTTCAGTTCAGCATCAAGAAGCTTATATTGTTTCAGATAGTTGATGACAAGATCACGAATCATATTATTAGTATATTCATCATCAGTCCATCCACTCAACTGTACAGCTGTATAGTCAATGTTATCAAGAGCACCCGCAATAAATCTTGCACCAACAGGTATAACATCTGCTCCAATATAGTCTTTCACACCCTTAGAAAGTTTGCCTTCTGTCAGAGTGAGCAACTTGTCTATCAATATCGCACGCAGGTCATTTACCTTATCCTCAAACTCTGCATCATATTTAGGCAGAATCTGCTTGTCTGCATTCTTTGAAGCACGAGTCTTTATAGCTTTGGAGAACAACTTCTTATCGATAATCACACCACTCAACGACGGAGTAGCCTTCAAAGAAGCATCCTTAACGTCTCCCGCCTTGTCACCGAATATGGCACGAAGCAATTTCTCCTCTGGAGAAGGATCAGACTCACCCTTAGGAGTAATTTTTCCGATAAGTATGTCTCCCGGTTCAATACGTGCACCAACACGTACAATACCGTTCTCATCAAGATCCTTAGTAGCCTCTTCACTCACATTAGGTATATCAGAAGTAAGCTCCTCTACACCACGCTTTGTTTCACGAACTTCAAGTGAGAACTCATCAACATGAACAGAAGTAAGAAGGTCTTCACGCACAACTCGTTCATTCAAAACGATAGCATCCTCATAGTTATATCCCTTCCAAGGCATATACGCAACAAGAAGATTGCGTCCCAATGCTAATTCACCATCAGCAGTAGCATAGCCTTCGGTAAGTATATCACCCTTCTTTACTCTCTGTCCTCTGTCGCATATAGGACGAAGGTCAATCGTCATATTCTGGTTTGTACGGCGGAATTTAGGAATCTTATACTCCTTCAAAGCCGGCTCAAAACTTACAAACTCTTCATCTTCTGTACGGTCATACAGGATACGTATTGTCGTAGCATCCACATAGTCAATAACTCCATCTCCTTCTGCAGTAATCATTGTACGTGAGTTCTCACAAACCTGCTTTTCGATACCAGTACCAACAATCGGAGCTTCTGTACGAAGAAGAGGTACAGCCTGGCGCATCATGTTTGATCCCATGAGTGCACGGTGAGCATCGTCATGCTCCAAGAACGGAATTAAAGATGCCGCAATAGAAGCAATCTGCTGAGGGGCAACGTCCATGTAGTCAACCTGTGTAGGCGGAACAACCGGATAATCCGCATCCTGACGACATTTAACCACTTTACGAATGAAATTACCGTCATCATTAAGCGGCGCATTACCTTGACCTATAATCTTTGCCTCTTCTTCTTCAGCTGTCAGATAAACGATATGATCGTTGTCAATATCAACAACTCCATCATTCACCTTACGGTAAGGAGTTTCAATAAATCCAAGGTCATTAATCTTCGCATATACACAAAGTGAAGAAATAAGACCAATGTTTGGACCTTCCGGAGACTCAATAGGACAAAGACGACCATAGTGTGTATAGTGCACGTCTCGAACCTCAAATCCGGCACGTTCACGAGAAAGTCCACCAGGACCGAGAGCTGACAAACGACGCTTGTGTGTCACCTCAGCCAATGGATTCGTCTGGTCCATAAACTGTGACAAAGCATTCGTTCCAAAGAAAGAATTAATGACCGAAGAAATTGTCTTCGCATTAATCAAATCCGTCGGAGTAAACACTTCATTGTCGCGTACATTCATACGTTCACGTATTGTACGGTTCATACGTGCCAATCCAATGGCAAACTGATTTGAAAGCTGTTCGCCAACAGTACGTACACGACGATTACTCAAATGGTCAATATCATCAACGACCGCCTTTGAGTTTGCCAATTCCACAAGATACTTGATAATCTCAATAATATCCTCCTTTGTAAGAACTCTTACGTCAGAATCCGTATCAAGATTCAGTTTCTTGTTTATTCTGTATCTGCCGACCTCTCCAAGGTCATAACGCTTTTCAGAGAAGAAAAGATTATTAATTACTTCACGAGCACTTGCATCATCAGCTGGATCAGCATTACTCAACTGACGATATATATATATTACAGCCTCTTTTTCAGAGTTGCTCGGGTCTTTCTGAAGCGTATTAAATATGATTGAAAAATCAGAAACATTTGCATCTTCCTGATGAACAAGGATATTATCTACCCCAGACTCGAGGATATCCTCTATATGCTCTTCATCAAGCACAGTTTCACGATCTATAACAACCTCATTACGTTCAATAGAAACAACTTCACCTGTATCTTCATCTACAAAATCTTCATTCCATGACTTCAATACACGAGCAGCAAGCTTGCGACCGATAAGTTTCTTAAGATTAGTCTTTGTTACTTTAACTTCTTCTGCAAGATTAAATATACGCAAAATATCCTTATCAGTCTCAAAACCGATAGCACGCAAAAGAGTTGTCACTGGTAACTTCTTCTTACGGTCGATGTACGCATACATTACATTGTTAATGTCTGTAGCAAATTCAATCCATGAACCCTTAAAAGGTATGATTCGCGCAGAGAACAAAGGAGTTCCATTAGCATGTACACTCGAGCCGAAAAAGACACCCGGAGAACGATGCAACTGAGAAACGACAACACGCTCAGCACCATTTATCACGAATGTGCCATTATCGGTCATGTAAGGAATCGGACCCAAAAAAACATCCTGAATTACAGTGCCGAAATCTTCATGCTCCGGATCAGAACAATAAAGCTTCAATTTAGCTTTCAAAGGAACACTATAAGTGAGTCCACGTTCTAAACACTCTTCTATAGTATAACGTGGAGCATCAATATAGTAGTCCAAAAATTCCAGAACGAAGTTATTTCTCGTATCTGCTATAGGAAAATTCTCAGCAAACACCTTGTAAAGACCATCATTCTTGCGCTTTTCGGGTGGAGTATCCAACTGCAAGAAATCCCTGAACGATTTGAGCTGTACCTCAAGGAAATCAGGGTACGGCATAGGATTTTTTACAGAAGCAAAGTTTACTCGGTTATTGATGATTTTTGACATCTCTTTGATTTTGTAGAAAGTTAGTTTGAATATATACACAAAAAGGTTAAGAACCCCCAACCTGAGGATTCTTAACCATTATTATCTAAGGTGATTGATTACTTAATCTCAACCTCAGCACCAGCACCTTCAAGAGCTGTCTTCAAAGCTTCAGCTGTAGCCTTGTCAACACCTTCCTTAACATTGCAAGGAGCAGCATCTACGAGATCCTTAGCTTCTTTCAAACCAAGACCACAAGACTCCTTAACAGCCTTTACAACCTGAAGTTTTGCAGCACCTGCGCTCTTAAGAACTACGTCGAAAGAGGTCTTCTCCTCAGCGGCGGGAGCACCGGCAGCAGGACCGGCAGCAACTGCTACGGCAGCAGCAGCGGGTTCGATACCATACTCGTCCTT
>JAGASY010000071.1 GCA_017621515.1 Bacteroidaceae bacterium | reverse complement strand
TGTACTCATAAGCTATTCCAATGAGAATATCAATGAGGTGAAAGATTTTGTGAACACGCTCCAAAAACGCATACCAGAATTGAAATGTGCGTATGGAATTTCGGAAAAAGAACGTGAGGATGAATATATAGAAAAGATAATTAATTCCATAGCTGTTTCTGACAATGTGTTGTTTATGGTGTCTGATTCTTCAATGGCTTCAGATAGGATAAAAAAGGAATTGACTCATGCCAAAAATTTGAAAAGACGTGTAATTCCTGTAATGCTGAAAATGTCAAAAATGAAAATGTGGTTTCTGAGAGGAAAAATCTCGGGCTATTATGGATTCAAAGGTTTTGTAGATTCGACAGAATCAAAAGAGGTTGACCAGCTCGTGGAAAACCTGTCAACATGGACCGGGAAGAAAGTGGCGGATGCCAATGCTCCAAAGACAGATTTTTTGACGACTTTCGTAAAAGAAAATCAAATGAAACAGGCCGATATATTTTATAAGAACGAAATGTATGAAGAAGCTTTTAAGATATATCGTTGGTATGCCGGGCAAGGTGATGCATACATTCAAGCTAAAGTTGGAGATTGTTTCTATTATGGAGACGGTGTTAATCAAGATTATGTACAAGCAGTGATTTGGTATCGCAAAGCTGCCGAGCAAGGACATGCATACGCTCAATATAAGCTTGGAGTTTGTTTTGATAACGGAAGAGGTGTGGAACAAGATTATGTACAAGCCGTAATTTGGTATCATAAAGCAGCCGAGCAAGGAAAACCATACGCTCAATTTAGTCTTGGATATTGTTATGATAAAGGAATGGGTGTTAATCAAGATTGTGTACAAGCTGTGATTTGGTATCGCAAAGCCGCAGAACAAAATGATCCGGATGCCCAACGTAATCTTGGTATTTGTTATTATAAAGGAGACGGTGTAGAACAGGACTATTCACAAGCCGTGGCTTGGTTTCGCAAAGCCGCTGAACAAGGAGATCGATCTGCTCAATTCAATCTTGGAAATTGTTATTGTGATGGCGAAGGTGTAGAGGAGGATTATTTACAAGCAGTGATTTGGTATCGCAAAGCCGCAGAACAAGGATATGCATCCGCTCAATACAATCTTGGATTTTGTTATGATAAAGGGGAAGGTGTAAAGCAGGATTATTCACAAGCTGCGATTTGGTATCGCAAAGCCGCGGAACAAGGATATCGGTCTGCTCAATTCAAACTTGGAGTTTTTTATTGTGAAGGCTACGGTGTAGAGCAAGACTATTCACAAGCAGTGATTTGGTATCGCAAAGCTGCAGAACAAGGATATCGGTCTGCTCAATACAATCTTGGAATTTGTTATGATAAAGGGGAAGGTGTAGAGCAGGATTATTCACAAGCAGTGGTTTGGTATCGCAAAGCCGCAGAACAAGGACATGCGTTCGCTCAAGCCAATCTTGGAGTTTGTTATCACAATGGCTACGGTGTTGAGAGAAACTATTCACAAGCTATGTTTTGGCTTCATAAAGCCGCAGAACAAGGAAATGAGTTTGCGATTAATTATTTGAAAAAACTGGAAAAATAATTTTTGAAAGACAGGTTATCCGTCGGAAACTTGTCAGCTAAAGGAGAGTCGCCCGAAAAAATTCCGGACGACTCTCCTTTTATATTGTCTCTTCTGTTTTGTTTTTAAAATGAAATGTGAAAAACGTGAGAGCTTTCAAATTAGGCAAATTACAATTTTGTATTTAGAAATGAAATAGTTACATTTGCAACCTGTAAAAAAGTGTTCGACATTTGAACGTGGACTGATATCGGGACAGGATGAGTTTCCGTTCTCTTGTGGTTAACCGTGATGTAACAAATCTAACTAATTCATACACTAATGAGAAAAATCTTACTTCTAATTTCCATGCTTGCTGCATCTGCAAGCGGATTCGCTCAGCGTAGCATGGACGCTGTTGACCGCGGATTGGTGGCAATGCCTACCTCTTCGGGTAATTTTGTCAGCTGGAGAATTTTCGGTGAGGAGTATTATGATGTAGAGTATAATCTTTATCGTGACGGAACCTTACTCAATTCTAAGCCGCTGAAAGTGTCTAACTACACAGACCGTGGCGGAAATGTGAACAGCAAATATACTGTGGCTCCGGTTGTTCGCGGAAAGGAGCAGGCACAGAGTGAGGCTGTTACTCCGTGGAGAAAACAGGATGCAAGCGGTAACTATTATTGGGAGATTCCGGTGCAGCCGGCATACGACCGTAACGGAGCCGATGCAAGTTCTGACTATGTACTCAACGATGTGTCGCTTGCCGACCTTGACGGTGACGGAATATCTGAGTTCATCGTGAAGCGCAAATGCGGTTCGGTAGCAGATGTCAGCCAGAAGATTCGTTTCCATCAGCTTGACTGCTATGACTACAAGGGCAACCGTCTTTGGTGGATTGACCTCGGACCGAATATGTTGGCTGGTGCCGATGAGCAGTGGGATGCTGTGGCATACGACTGGGACGGTGACGGCAAGGCTGAAGTGTTGATGCGTGGCCAGGACAACATGATTATCCATCATGCTGACGGTACGACGACAACAATCGGCAGTACGACTGTAGATACGCGTTGGAACGGAATAGAATATACTTCTTCAGGAAATGAATATCTGCTTTATCTGGAGGGAGCTACGGCAAAACCTTATCAGATAGGTCCAAGTTCTCATCCTAATTATATGAACTATCCGCTGACTCGTGGTACAGACGCAGACTGGGGAGCGGGCATTGTGGGACACCGTTCTACCAAGCATTTTTTTGGTGCGCCGTTCCTCGACGGACGTCATGCCAGCATCTTCCTCGGACGTGGTATCTACACCAAGCATAAGATGGCGGCATTCGACGTGGATCCTGTCACCCATGCACTCACCCAGATTTGGTCGTGGGAATGCAGTGCTTCGGGACCGTGGTTCGGACAAGGCTATCACAACTATGCCATTGCCGATGTCGATTGGGACGGACGCGATGAAATTGTCTATGGCTCAATGGTGATAGATGACAACGGTAAGGGACTTTCGACAACAGGACTTGGGCACGGCGATGCACAGCATTGTTCCGACCTTGACCCATACCGTCACGGTCAGGAACAGTTTGCCTGCAATGAAACCAGTCCTGCAATGAATTACCGTAATGCTACTACTTCTGAGATTTATTACCGTGCAGTGGCTGGTGGTGACGATGGACGTGCCCTTTGCGCCAACTTCACGAATCAATATCCTGGAAGTGTAGGACGAAGTGTCACTACAGGATGGGTCAGCTCTGTGGCAGACAAGATAATCAGTGAACTTAACGGTGATGCGTTCATCGGATGGGGTGACCTCAACTGGCGCATCTACTGGGACGGTGACCTTTGCGATGAATATCTGGAGAGTCCGGGTACGGAAGGCTATGCGGTAGTCTATAAACCGGGTACAGGCGCACGCTTGTTGAGTGCAGGCGGCACCAAGCTTAACAACTGGTCTAAGAACAATCCGGGTGCTGTGGGCGACTTGTTTGGTGACTGGCGCGAGGAGATTGTGCTTCGCGACGATGCCAACAAGGCTTTGAGAATCTACACAACAAATATCCCAACTACTTATCGTAACTATACGCTGTGGCACGACCACCAGTATCGCAATGCGATGGTATGGCAGTCGCTCGGTTACAACCAACCTCCTCATAAGAGCTATTTCCTTGGAGAACTGGAAGGCATCACGATGGCTCCTCCTCCATTGACCATGACGGGAAGAACAGAAATTGCCAACGGAGGAACAATCACCAACGAAGACAAGCACTTCATTGTGTGCGAGACTGCCGACACGAAGATTTCCATTGCCGATGGGGCAAGTCCTTATATCGTGACTTTCAATGTGCCGACATGGGTACAGGGTTCGGCAAGCAGTAATTCCACTTCTGCCAATACTCCTATTACGACCACGGTATATACTTGCGATGTGACAGGTGGCGCACTGACAGGCGATACTAAGCTTGTGAAGCAGGGCGACGGTGTGCTCAATCTGCCAAATGTGAAGATGACATATACCGGAGAAACCAATATCTGGGCGGGAGTTGTGAACTTTGATGGCACAATGGAGAACAGCCCTGTATGGCTCAACCGTTTTGCAGAGTTGAACTCCAATGGTGGTGTGTTCAACAAAGGTATAAGAATGGACTATGGTTCTAAGGTGCGCCCGGGTGGTGCGGACAACAAAGGTACTCTCACTACAGATTCACTCATTATGAACTTCGGTTCTCGTCTTATCATAGATGTATATGGCAAAGATCTGACAGCAGACGTCATCAAAGCCAAATGTCTCAAGACTGAAAAGAAGAACTGGAAGTACGGTCCGGCTTATCTTGTTCCTGTGATGGAGTTTGTGTATCATGGTGAAGGAGAAAATGCAGAAGTGGTGAAGGGCAAATATCTCATCGGAGAAATTGGAGAGATTGTGGGAGACTTGGGCGACATTAAGGTTTCCTGTGTGGCAGGCTTGAAGTGCAACCTCAGTTATGAAGATGGCAAGTTGTATCTAAACATTGCTGACATGCGTGATGCGTCTTCTGTTGTCTGGACTGGTGCTTTGAGCAACATCTGGAACTTTGCAGAGACTGAGAACTTTGCCGATGCTGCCGACATGGAGGCGAAGGAAATCTTTGTGCTGAACGATAAGGCAATCTTCAATGATGCTGCCACTGTTTTCAATGTGCAGCTTTCGGATGAACTTCCTGCCGACACTGTTTTCGTTGACAACACACAGGCATATACTTTCGGTGGTGACGGAAAGCTTACGGGCGACGCTACTCTTGTCAAGACAGGAACCGGTATGCTCACTATTTCAAATGACAATACTTATACCGGCGGAAACCGTATCAGCGGTGGTACAGTGAGAGTATCCTCACTCTCTAACGAGTATCAGGCACACGGTAATCTCGGTGCTGTCACTTCCTCCCCTGAAAAGTTCATCATTGAGAACGGAGCGACTTTACAGACCACAGCCACAGTGCAAATGGGGTCTCCTATCCGTCTTGATGGAGAAGAAGGAGGTGTGATAAACAACTCTGCCGACTTCACTATGAACAAGGCTTTCTCCGGTACGGTTCTTACGAAGAAAGGTACAGGATGGTTGAAACTTTCCAACAATAATGCTTCACTTGGCAAACTTGTTGTCACTGCGGGTACGGTAGAGGCAAACTGTGCTACTCCTGCAAAGTCTATAGAGGTCAGCGGTGGTACTATCAACTTGAATCAAGGTTCAAGTTCTGCCATCAATGTGCCTGCCGGCAAAAATGCGACTGTGAATTATTATTCTGACCGTGCGACATATTCAAACAAACTGACCGGTGCTGGTACTGTGACAGTGTATTATCCTTTGGTTGCTGGTTCGGGGTGGTATGCTACGAGAGCTTCTCTGACGGGCAACTGGTCGGAGTTTGAAGGTACGGTGAAGCCGACAGGTGTAAGTGGCGACGGACGTTTCTGTCTGAACAATAGCTTTGGTATTCCGAAAGGAAAGATGGATATTGCTTCGGGAATTGAGGTTCAGAACACAGCCAAGACGTACAAGATCGGTGAAGTGACCGGTAAGGGTTCGCTGGGTGGAGTCTGTGTATTCAGCAGTTCAGCGCCTTCTGGTGCCAACACATGGCAGGTTGGTGATGAAGGAAACTTCAAATTTGAAGGAAAAGTGACAAGCAATTCCAACTTTGTAAAGGCTGGTACAGGAAAGATGACTGTGGCAGGAGTATGGGACAATACCGGTACGGTGAAAATCAATGAAGGTGAACTTCACTTCAATTCAGGCTCTTCACTCGGAACTGGTGTATTGACTGTGGCGGAAGGAGCCGTTCTTTCCGGTGCTACTTCTACTACTGTGACATTGAAGAACAGCATGTACACAATTAACGGTACAGTTCAGGTTGGTGCTACAGCCACAGCTGTGATTGGTGTGCTGGACTTTGGTAGCAAGAATGTTACTTTCAATTCCGGTTCTGTATATAGAGTAGGTGTACGTCGTTGCGCTACGGCTACAAACTCCGGCGGTACAAGTATTCAGGGAATCAAGAAACTGACGATGAACGGAACTATCTCTGTGTTCATGAATGACAGCTATGAGCCTGTTGATGGAGACTCTGTTCGTCTGTGGGTGAGCGATACGTTTGCCGGAACTCCAGAGTTTGACCTCCCTGCGTTGGGCAATAGCTTAGTCTGGGATACCAGTCGCATAGCCGAAGGTCTGCTCTTTATCAAGTATGATCCTACAGGAATTGATGCCATTGCTGCGGATGAAGAAGTCAATGTGGCTGTCATCAGCACAAATGGAACAGTAATCGGAAACTTCACTTCTGCTTGTGGTGATGTCGATGAGGTGTTCAAGAACATGGACATTCCTTCCGGAGTATATTTGCTGAATGTACGTGGAAAATCTGCTTCCGGTGTGAAGAAGATGGTAAAATAAAGTTCTGTCGATTGATTGCGGCAAAGTGGTTTGCCGGATATATATAATGAAGAGAGGATGTTCCGCAAGGGAACATCCTCTCTTCATTATATTATTATATCGATGGAACGGCGGCTGTTAATCTGTTACAAAGACATATTCTACAGGCTGTTCCTGTATGTCGTCCAGCGGATGTGATTGATATTTCACTTTGCTGAAGTCTATGTCTGACAGATTGATGCAGCGTATGGTGTTGTTGTATGCCGTTTTGTAATAGACTTTCCTGTTTGTCAAATCAATGGCGGAAGTCCACTGTGTCGCACTTGGAATGTCAGGAATCTCATTGCCCTTGTGCTCAATTCCGATAGGAATATCAAAATTGTTCAACAAATGGAAGCAGAGGTGTACTGTTTCAAAACCTGTCGCTTTCTGTGGAGCTGTTGCCCTGTAGAATGCCGCGCGTACAAATCGTGAAGGAGGTGTGGCATCGCCGGGTATGCCGAGAAAACCGGAGTTGCCTCCAAGGAATTGCAGCGTGAGGTCGCTCAACTGCTGAGAAGGAGCGTTCCCCGGAAACAGATTGACATAATTGTTCAGATTGGTCAAGTGCCACTGAAAGCCCGGTGCATTGGTGAGTACCCCAACCGTATTTTCGTAGAAGTTCGGTTTTCCATCTACAAACTCAAGCACCACCTGCCGCCCGTTCGGTTCGCCGATTCTCCAGTGTACGACGGATGACGGTTCAAGTCCGGCGATATGCACAGAAGATATGGCAGCTTTTATCTCGTCTATACTCTTGAATTGAGTAAGCATCCATTGCACCACTTGCAAGTCTGCGAGAGTTTTCTTGTTGTGTGCAGGATTATATTTCCCGTATCCTCCGTATCTCGGAAAGAAGAACAGGCCGGCAGAAAGCCCTTCTTCATTGATACCTTCGGCTATAAACTCTTTCTGCACCACGGCCATTCCGAGTGTTCCGTAGCGTGCTTTGAACGTCAGTCCGTTGGCTCCGGTCGGAGTGTAAGATACCAACTGCTGTCCGCGAGGAATGACCACATATTCGCTTTTCAAGGCTTCGTTAGCCCATTCTATTGTCCGCGACTGCACATAGCTTCCGTCTTTTGCTGTCAGTGCTATACCTGTGCAGGCATCCGTCTGCAATGCCGGAAGACAGCATACTATTATTCCCAATAAAAAACTTTTTTTCTTCATGACATATTGATTAATGGTTATTGTTTTCATTCGAGCGTTCCGGTATCCATTCCGATGTCTGTTATTCATTCGAGCGTTCCGATGGTTCATTCGGATGTTCCGGTAGTTCCGAAATCCTTCTGTTTGCTTGCAATAGCCTTTGCTATTGGCTTGTTTTAGTCATGAAAACAGAGAATACATGAGAAATGTTCATTTCCCCCAATTTTTGACGCAAAATCTCTTCTGCCTTGTTTCCTTGTATAATTACATTTGTCCTGTCAAACATTAATCGAATCATTATATGAAAACATTTTCAATCCGAAAATTGGTGATGTTCCTTGTGTGGTTGTGCGGAGCGTGCAGTTTCGCCACATCCTATAATATAGCACCGAAGGCAAAAATCACCACTTCGTCAGAACAGGCAGACAGACCCGCGGCAAACATTGCCGATGGCATAATACACATTGCCGACAAGGGCGAATGGGCTTCGGGAGCGCAACAGATGTTCTGGGGCGAGGCTGACCATCCTTGGGTGAAGCTGGAATGGGATGAGCCTGTAACGGTGAACCGCGTTGTGGTGTTCGACCGTGCCTGTAAAGAATCCCATACGGCATCTGTCACATTGACATTCAGCGATGGCAGTAGAGTGGATATAGGCAGGATTCCCGAGAACGGTGACGCACGCAGCGTGGAGTTTGAACCACGAACCACCACGTTTATCAAGTTGCAGATTACCGACAGTGACGGCAGCTATCCCGGACTGTCCGAAGTGGAAGTTTATCCGTCGTCTTCGAATGTTTCCGACTTGGTAGAACTGGTTGATCCGTACATAGAAACCACGCGCGGCAGATATTTCTTCTTCTCCACCGGCTCATTGCCTATGGGCATGATGTCAGCTGCTCCCATGACGCGCAACAAGAATCAGGGTGGAGGCGGATATAATTACAACGATTCTTACATTCTGGGATTTCCGCAAATCCATGCGTGGATGCTCTCAGGATTGTCGGTCATGCCTGCATCGGGTGCAACGGACTATGGAAAAGGAGAACAGCATTGGAAATCAGAGTTCTCCCATGAGTCGGAAATTGTGCGTCCGGGCTACCACCGTGTCTATCTCGACAAGTATGGTGCGTGGGTCGAGCAGACCGTTACAGAACGAACCAGTCTCTACCGGATGACTTATGTGGAGGATGCCGCAGCTGCCATACTTCTCAATTTGGGCGGATACCTTGGTACATCGACAATGGTCAATGCAAAGGTCAATCAGGATTCTCCTACCTCTCTTTCCGGTTCTTTCGACACCACGGGACGTCTTTGGGGCGGTCCCGACATTGTGACGATACACTTCGTTGCCGAGTTCAACCGTCCGTTTACCCGTCTTGACTCATGGGACGGTGAGATGGTGAACCGTGACATCACTTCATTCCATTCAACCGGCAAGTCTGTCGCCCGCAACGAAGGAATGAGCTATCATGATGCGCCTACGGCAGGAGTGGCCCCAGTTTTTGACCTGAAGAAGGGAGAGGAACTGCTGATGAAGGTCTCCATTTCCTATGTGAGTACGGACAATGCCCGTCTGAACCTCAAGGAGGAGAATCCGGGATGGGATTTCGAGGCTACATGCCATGCGGCATATCAAGTATGGAATGAATGGCTCGGGCGCATCACGGTTGAAGGCGGCAGCGATACCCAGCGAGTGAAGTTCTATACGGATATGTGGCATACCCTGCTCGGACGTCATAAGATAGACGACATCAACGGGCAGTATCCGGACCGTACAAATGGACGTATCGACGGACGACATACTTTCTGCGACAACTGGAAAGTCGGGCAAATCGCGCTTGACAAGTCAGGAAAGCCGAAGCACCATATCTACAACTCAGATGCACTATGGCTGACGCAGTGGAACCAAAACACGCTTTGGGGGCTTGCTTATCCGGACTTGCTCGACGACTTCTGTGCCTCGCTTCTTGAGTATGCCTACCACGGCAAACTGCTCCCGCGAGGTCCGTGCGGAGGCAGCTACAGCTTCATCATGAGCGGATGCCCTGCCACTTCTATGATTACATCTGCCTATCAGAGAGGCATCAACCATAAATGGAATGCCAAAAAAGCATACCCTGTGTTGGTCTATAACCATGAGCGCGGTGGAATGTTAGGATATAACTTTGAGAACGAGTTCGATTTCTACTGCTCTCACGGCTATGCTCCCGAAAAGGCGGGACTGACGGTCCAGTGGGCTTTCGAGGACTGGGCACTGAGCGAAATGGCGGAGGCGATGGGAAAGAAGAAGGATGCCCTGCGCTACCGCACACGTTCACAGGGGTGGAGACAGTGTGTACATCCCGACTTAAAGCTTCTCATGCCGAAGAAAACTGACGGCACATGGCTGCACACCGATCCGTTGAGCGGTTGGGGATATGAGGAGGCTAACGCTTGGCAGACCACCTTTGGACTTTCAAACGATATTCCCGGACTTGCAGAAGCAATGGGCGGCAGCGATACTTTCTGCCACATGCTTAATTTTGCGCTTGAGAAGAGTGTGGAGCAGGATTTTGTGGGAGGCTACGGCAACGGATATGTCAGCTATGCCAATCAGCCGGGACTCTCTACTGCGCATGTGTTCTCACATGCCGGAAAACCGTGGCTTACGCAATATTGGGTGCGTCGGGTGAACGAACAGGCATACGGCGACATCAATCCATACCGTGGATATGGCGGTCATGATGAAGACCAAGGGCAGATGAGCGGTGTGAGTGCCCTGATGTCGATTGGTTTGTTCAGCATCAACGGCGGTTCTGTGCGCAATCCGTACTATGAGATTACGTCTCCTGTGTTCGATGCGGTGACAATCAAGCTACATCCAGAGTACTACAAAGGAGAGACGTTTCGCATAATCGCCCACAACGTGTCGGACAGCAACTGCTATATCAAGGAGGCGAAGCTCAATGGAGTGCCGTATTCCGACTTCCGTCTGCCTCACAACCAGTTTGCCAATGGCGGCACACTTGAACTTTGGCTTTCGCCTGAGGCTGATTATAGCTGGGGCTGTGAAGCTTTTAAGTAAGTAGCTTTTGCTGTGTTTAAGTGGTTGTCTTCTAACAGACTCCTCCGTCAAATACATCTACTTGACACATGAGGAGTCTGTTAGAAGACAACCACCTAAACAATGGAGGAGTCTGTGAGTGCATTTATTTAAACTATACGCAGGAGTCTATCGAATATACCCACTTAAATATCCACATAACATTCCCATAACAAAATTTTTTATATATATTTTTTAACAAAATTATTTTCTGATAAAATGATAGCATATTTAGCTATTTGAGGTTATGAATTACTGATTTTGTATCAAAATACTATCTTTTTGATTTTGTCAAATGTTAAAATCCCAAGCCCTCTGGCACGCGTCAAAATGAGGCGCAACGGACTTTTATCGGAAATCGGGGATTCTACGCGCATTTTCAAAAGCTTCAGAAAAATGTAAAATAGTGTTTCATTTTGAGGCGGTTCTTTCACATTTGTTTATTTTCAGCGAAGAGTCCTCGGGAAAAAAGTACTGAGTTTTCAAATTTCCAGCGCGCTGTCGCCGAAATTCCAGCGCACTGTAATTTTATTTGCAGTGCGCTACAATTTTAAAAACTTAGTAGTTTGGAGAAATTTTCAGCGTAGATTTTTTGAGAAAGCACTGGGGGACGGAGAAAAAGACTGCGGGCTTCAGTTGAAATGTTAAGAAGTGTATAATTCGCGGCTTTGAAAGAGTGCTTGAACAATAACTTAAAAGCGAGTGGATTTTTAAGGACATTTGAGGGCAAATACGGTGAACTTAATTGTAAAACATTAATAATTAGCAAATTACTAAAACGCTCAGCAATTTCAAAAAATTGCGTCCGACTGTGTTTTTTGAGTATTTTGAATATTCTTATATCCCATTGATAATCAATGTATTATCTTTACATCAAAAATTTTGTCACTTTGTGAGTTATCAAAAATCAGTTCAAGTGTTAAAATTTCATTTTGGACGAAAATATCATTTTGTCATTTTGAAAAATGGTGTTTTTAGTGTGTTTACTCCATGTTGTAAGTACTTACCAATCCAAATTGAATGTCCATGAACCACTTGTAGGGATGCACCCCGGTGCATCCGCTTCTCCATTTCCTTGCAAAAAAACATGTCACAGAGGCGGATGCACCGGGGTGCAT
>JAGASY010000070.1 GCA_017621515.1 Bacteroidaceae bacterium | reverse complement strand
TCAGCGCACAGCAAATAAAAAAGTAGCGCACTGTGGCAAAAAAAACAGTGCGCTGGAAATGTGACGACAGTGCGCTGGAATTTTGAAAACTTAGTAGTTTTTTTTCAGAAACTCTTCGCCGGAGATAAATAAATGTAAAAGAACGGCTTCAAAACGAAACACTATTTCACATTTTGCGGAGGCTTCAGAAAATGCGCACAGAATCCCCATTCTTCGAGAAAAGTCCGGCGAGCTTCATTTTGACGCGTGCCAGAGGGCTTGGATTTTTAACATTTGACAAAATCAGAAAGATAATATTTTGACACAAAACCATTAAATTGAAACTAAAATTACAAAAATACTGTCATTTTGTCAAAATAGAACTACATTCCAAAAAGCGATGTCAAAAATTTTGTTATGGGACTTCTGCGTTAGACCGTAGTCTAAAGTGAAACAGATTGTATCTTGAGCTAAACAGAGCTGCACTCCAAAAGTTAGGTACGAAAACTTTCGGAGTGCAGTTAGAAGACTATTATTCTTGTTTTGTCGCAATATCAATAGATTGTATTCTGAGGATCAAAATTAGTCCATCCTTCAAGCCAATTGTCAGAAATATCTCTAAAGGCACCTATATAGCCGCCTTTGCTGTCGTATAAAACCGATGAAGGGCAGTAGTTCTGACCGGTTTTCATCGGGTCTGACAGCTGCAATGCAGCCTCATCCATTATCTTGTTGTTAGGATTCGACAGGAAGAATGTGTGAGAGAACGACTCCACAGATTTGTCTTCTGTTCCGGTGGCAAAGTCGTAAAGATAGTCTTCATACAATTTGTTCTTGTCGCTGCCGATGATTCCCATTCCGGCAAAAATGATGTTGTCGAGTTTGAACTCTCCCTGCGAAGCGTATTTCACAGTGCTGCCCTTCTCTCCGTCTATGATGAGACCAATGGGATAGCCTACCGCCAAAAGGTTCTCTACATTCAGTTTGCTGCTTCGGCGAATCTGTATGGCTGATTGGAAGAGTCCGAGCTTTGAGCCATTGCCGGGAAATACGTTCCCTGCCGTGATATATTCGGAACTGTTGCGGAAACCGGCATTTTCGGCTGTCATCGGACCGATGAATGTGACATGGCGGAACATGGCTGAAGTGAAAGGCATTGTTTCTGAGCCGCTTGCGTTATTGTCGCTCTCGAAACCGTTGGACTGCGATGTGTCGGCAATTCTCGGGTTACGTATCGACAGACAATATTCTACGGTTCCGCTGAATCCGTTGTCTGTATCAAATTCATCGTCCCATCCCTTGTATGCCACGAGATACTTGCAATCGACAGTTCCACCGAACCACTCGTATGAGTCGTCATTAGAGTACGACACCTGAAGGTGGTCTATTGTCGTGCCACGTCCCACGGAGCCGAAAGTGACGCCGTTGATTTCCTTGTCTGTATCAAACGGATAGCCAGCAAACTCTACACGCACATACTGGTATATGCCGGAATTGTCATTGTCGTTGTCTCCTCCATGAATGGTAGTAGGACCTCCCTCTATCTGCATCGTAATCTGGTTGTTGCGGGCTTTTCCGCAAATGATGAGACCGCCCCAGTCTCCGGGACGGCGGTTACCCGGAGCCTGTGCCGAAGTCATCACTATAGGCTCGTTCTTAGTGCCTTTCATTTCCACATATCCGCCCGGCTCTACAATGAGCGACGCCATTGTCTGCTTGTCGCCTTTGATGATGGTTCCTGCCGGGATTGTCAGCTTCGCACCAGCATCGACATACACCCATCCTTTCAGCAGATAGGTTCCTTTTTCAAGTGTCACGTCACCGGTGAAGTGGAAGTTCTGTGTTCCGTTTCCCAGTTCTGTCCCACCATTGAACAAGATTCCGTTGCTATAAGCTACATTGCCTTTGTAAGTGACCTCCGGCTCTTTAGTGTCTGAAGGTGCAGACTCGTCGGACGAACATGAACTCATCATAAACCCTGCCGCAACGACTATTCCGGTCATCAGCAGCTTTCCTTTTTGCATAAATCTAATCTTCATACTTTTGTTAATAAAATAAGATTGTTATTTGTTGTGGTTAAAACTCATACGAGAGCGACAGATTGAAGTTTCTTCCCGGCCGGTAGCTTCGGGTGGTCTCTTCTATGCTTTTTTTCTGTGAATTTACAGACACTTCTTCAATCTGCTTGAACAGATAGCGTTCAGCAAGAATGTCTCTGACAGCCAGTTTCAGGTTCCATTTTCCGAACTTTTTGCCGGCAGATATGTCAATACTGTTGCGCGGCATTTCGTAAGAATTAGGGATGTTGCGGGCCGTTCCGTCAGAAGATGTGCCATATCTGTTTCCGACACCAATAATACGTTTGCCTATACGGTTGTACAGGACGGCGGCATTCCAGCCTTTGTCGCTGTTGTTGTAGAATATTCCCGCATTGATGAGGTAAGGCGATTGTCCCTGCATCGGACGGTCAATGTTATTTGTACCTTCATCGAAAGTCACTTTGCTTTTTATGAGTGCGCCGTTGAAGGACAGCGAGAAGTCTTTCAGCCCTATGAAGTCAAGCGACTTCCGAAGGTCTATCTCTATGCCATAATTGTCTGCTCCGTGGGCATTGACAAAGGAATAGATAAGGTCTGTGCCTCCGGCTACCGTGTATGTCCATTCTATCGGGTTGCTGAAGTGTTTGTAGAACAACGCTACAGAGATAATCTCTCCTTTTGACGGATAGAACTCATACCTCAAATCCACGTTGTCAATGTAGGCTGCCTTCAAGTCGGCATTGCCCATCACGGAGCTTCCAAGGTCAAAATCATAAAATACGGAAGAGGATAATTCTCTGAACTCGGGGCGGTTGGTGGAGCGGCCGTATGCGGCTCGTATCTGATGGAAATCGTTGAAGCGATAAGTGGTGTTGACCGACGGAAAGAAATCGCTGTAGTTGTAAGTTGTGCTGTGCAGACTTTCTTCGTACTGACGGGTGTTCATCTTCAGTTCCTGACGGCAGAATTCATATCTTGTGCCGGCATATATCGACAGCTGTTTGATGGGGAGGTTTATCCCGATGTATCCGCAAGCTTGCGACTGATTGCCTTTGTAGTTGTTGAGATAGTTCACCTCTTCATAAAGATACAGTTTGTCCGGACCATAATTTTCGTCGATGAGTACATTGCCGGGGACATCAGGATTGAACATAAAGCCCGGTGCAAGCGAATTGTTCGGCTGCCATCCGTATTGGAATTGCCGTGTGTCGTAAGTGCGGGTACGATATTCACCGTAGAAACCGGCTTTTAGTTCTGGTTCAGTTCCTGACAGTCTGAACGAATGGCGGTAGTTGGCATTTAGTGAACTTATATGTTCGTCAAGGCGGGTAAACTCACGGCTGATTCGATAAATCCCCATAGTCTGCTCCGTGCGGTCTGTACGCTGGATGAGTCGGCGGTCGGGCAAATCTTTTCTGGCAAACGCATACCCCATACTCCAGTCTATGTAGTCATTGTCAAACGTATGTTTTCCGGTAAACTGAGTGTTATAAGTCGGACGAGAGGAGTAATAGTATTCCGTGTCATTGATGTTGTCAGACTGAGCATTGAAACCGATGCGTTCAGAATATCGGTCTTTGGTGATGAGATTGAAGACATTCTTCCATTCAAAAAAGTGCCTTTCGTCACAAGGACGCAACGACAGATTCAGCATGGCTCCTAACCGTATGTCATGGACATATTGGTTGTCTGTTGCCTTTCTCAATGCCACATCTTTGTCGTTGGACGTGTCGTAAGGTCCATACAAAGAGTTTTCCATGTCGGGCATCGTCTTATAGGAACTTGAGAAATTGACTGAGGACAATAGTCCGAACTTCATTCCCTCCTTTGTTTCCCATGTATGGGTGTAACTCGAATTTAATTTCAGGTCAGCAATAGGACTTAGTTTCTTGACAAGCCAGTTGTTTTCAAAACGGTTGTCGGTGATGCTGATTCTGTCATTGTAGCCCGGATAGGTGACAAGTGATTTTGACGGAAAAGGAGAATGCCCGTTTGTGGCACGAAAACTGCGGAAATGTGTTCGGTCGTTGAACCCTGTCCCGACTCCTATGTTGAATCCGCCTTCATTCGGCTGTTGCTTTGTATTGACCAAGATGAATCCGCCGGTGAAATCTGCCGGATACTCGGGTGCCGGACTTTTTACTATCGTTATGTTGTCGAGCTGAGAGCTTGGCACTATGTCGAAAGAGAATGCTCTTGAGTCTGCCTCGGAACTTGGCACTGCACTGCCATTCATCCACACATTGTTATACCGTTGGGAAAGTCCTCTGACCATCACAAAATTCTCATCAATAATGGAAATGCCGGGCACGCGGCGAATGACTTCCGAAGCATCCTTGTCCTGTGTCTTCTCTATCTGCTGTGCGGAAATTCCGGACAAGACCACCGAGCCGGCACGTTGTTGCTGAATCAAGCTTATCTCAGTATCCTTTCTCATCGAAGCTGCCACCTTGACTTCACCCAGAACATGGGCATCGGACTTCATTATCACATTGACAACCAGTGTGTCGGTATTCAATGTCACACCGGTCATGTTTATATCGGCATATCCTACATATTTGACGGTAAGACTGTATTCTCCTTCGGGAAGCTGAAGAGTATATATACCATCCGAATCTGTGACGGCTCCCGTATTTGAGGGTGTTACCCATACTGTTGCACCAATTAGAGGCTCATTTGTTTCCTGATCGGTCACGATTCCTTTGATAACGGCTGCATTAATATTGGGTGTGACCAGCATCCAAAGAATTGTTGCGCTTGAAATCTGCTTAAAAAATTTTTTATTCATTCATTCACTTTTTTTCACCGGCAAAATTATCCTGCTGTTGTTTCATAAAAATATCAGAAGCATTAAGAAACTGTTTTAATTTTATTTGTTACAGCTATGTATTTATTGGGACAGATATAAGTCCCCGGTATTCCCCCTGTGGTTATAAAAATACGAACAAAAAAAGGAGACAGAAAACTATCTGTCCCCTTTTTGAAAATTATGTCCTACTGATAAAAAGGCTACAAGCCTAAAAATTCGCAAGTAACGAGATAACTGCATGAGTCAGCCCAAGCGTCGAGAAACTGTTCCTCGGGATAGGTGTCGCATTCATGGAGGCTCTGAGGGTCATACACACAGACTGTGCCCTTTTCTGCGTCATGGGCAGTGACAACCACAGCATGGTCTGGTATCTCGCCCACAAGTATGTCTTCAAGTTTCTCAGCCTCACGGTTGCCGGTCAGTTCACCTCCATCTACAATGACAATAATGTCCTGTCTGTTCTTCAAAGCTTCGTCTATGTCCGACAGGCTGCAATGGAACCGACGCTCCACACGGAAGTTCATCGAAGCTAATAAGCGTCCTATATTATATAGAGGTGTACCCTCCGAATATAGCCATTCATTCTTTGTCGCCTCTTCTGCAAGCATCTTGTCACTGATTTCTATACCTTTGCGCTGCATGATGAAATGCTCGCATTGTATGTCGCACAGGTTTTTATCTCCGTCAGAGGCTGCCACCGCCGTCATCGGAATATCCTTTGTCTGTCTGTAGCTGCCGTCGGCCTTGCATGAATGCCCGCTGTACAGTTCGTTGTCTATATCTTCTGACATCTGCATAAACTCACGGAGTCGGGAGTCACACTGCATGGCTTCTATTACCAGCATTGTTTCCGCTTCATTGGTATTTCCTTCCATATAAGCGGAGATAAGTTCGTCTGTCAGCATATATAATCAATTTTCTTTGTTTTTATACTTTTCTATATCACCCAGCACTATGTCGGTGAATGCCGCCATAGCTCTTTTCTTTATGTTATAGAGATTCTCTATCGTCACATTCATTTCTGCCGCAAGTTTCTTGGGCTCGGCATCTTCAATCACCAGCCGGCGGATTACATCGGCATAACGTTTGTTCTTCATTCGGAGAAGAAGATTCTCAAAGTCTATGTGTGCGGCGATTTTCGACTCGGTATCGACAAGTCTTTCATGTCCGTCACCTGTGTCCGCATAGCTCTCCGGGGCAGACAAGTCTATATTAGAAAGATGATTATGAGACGTATTATCTATCATTTCATCCCTTTTGTAGGTGAAATGACGTATTGCCACTGTCTTGATCCATTGGTATATGGAGCTTCTGAAATCGAACTGTCTGAGCCTTTTGGCATCATCTTTCATCAGCAGTCCGTACAGTTCATTGACAAACTCGTCATACTCAACAGGGTAGTCGAACACATGATGGATGATGCTTGTGAACAACGGGCGACAATTCACATAGAAGAACTGGCGAGTGACAAACCTGTTGCGTTCAATTAGTGCACACACAATTTCATTGTCTGACATATTATCTGTGGTGTTTTCTTGTGATAAATCTTATAGCAAATTCTTTAACTCCTCAATATCGGGTAATGCATTGCGTAATCGTTCAGGCATATCTTTTGTAGCTCTATAAGTTGCAACACCCATAGGTTTGTCATAATCTCGGATGGCGAACTCAACAAATGATTGATTCATATCACGGCATAACAAGATACCAATTGCGGGATTCTCGTGCGGCTTCCTTACATACGTATCAAGAGCAGATAGATATGTACTTAATTGTCCTAAGTATGATGAACGAAACTTGCCTGATTTCAGCTCGACAGCAACAAGCGAATTAAGTTCACGGTTGAAGAAAAGCAAATCTACAAACATCTCTTCTTCCGAAACCTCCACTCTATATTGGTTGCCAATAAAGATGAAATCCTGTCCAAAGGTCATAATAAATCTTTTGATGTTATCCACAATCGATTTTTCAAGTACACGCTCATTCAAATCCTCGTCTTGTGTATCAAGTTCTTCCACATTGATAAAATCTAATAGATATTCATCCTTGAATGTGTTTACAGCCTTCAATGCCTGCTTTGTACTTGGCATTGTGGTTGTGAAATTATTTGTAAGAATTCCTCGATGGTTGTACAAATCAGCTTTGAGATAATCTCGCAAAGTGTACTTATTCCAAAATCGCGTAGCTGATTCGTGGATATAAAATAGACGTGCATCTAATGACTTCGCCTTTGTTATAATCTCAATATGATGACTAAAACCAATAGCGACAAAGTCAGACCAATTAAATTTATCAGCCATTGGCTGGCGAATTTTTGCAAGTAACAACAGCTCGTCAAGTTCTGAATTGCTAATCGCAGTTAGTGCTTGATTTTCGTCAGCCATTGGCTGGCGATTTACGATAGACGACCACTCTTCGTAGAATGAACGCATATTCTTTATGTTTGTGGCTGAGAATCCGCGGAGTCCGGGCAGTTCTCTTTGTAGTTGTTGGCTGATGGTCTCAATTGCACCTTTGCCCCAAAAGTTCCCACGCGAGTTCTTTGAAACATAACAACCAATTCCATAGTATAATGACAATTGCTCTTTATTTGCTGAAGATGCTGCACGATACTGACTACGCAATATTGCCTCCTTTATAATCCTTACAGCCTTGGTATATGCCTGTAGATCGCTCATAAATATGATTCTATTTTGTTAGCAGATTAAATTACTATTTTATCCCTAATAAATCATAAATTACTTTTTCAATTTGATATATTTGTTTCATCACATCTTGATTATTTGTAAATGATTACCGACATGTTCTCCGGAGCGAAAGTTTCTTTGGCAACCTGACATATAAATTCGGGGGTAAGAGCTGACAGGCGGCGGAATGTGTCTTCGGCCCCTTCGAACTTGTTGTAGTGCAGGAAGCACTTTGCCATGTCAAGCGCATAGTTCTCGAAGTTGTCGCAAGCCACTCCTATCTGCCCCTTTATCTGCTTCAATGCCATCTGGAACTGCCTATGGGTCATGGGGGCGGACATCAACACATCGAGTTCTCTTCGGATGAGTTGCAGACAGCGGTCAACGTCTTTGCGGTCGCATCCGAAATAAATGCCGAAAGTGCCGGTGTCGGTATAGTGAGTCAGGCTGCTTTCCACGGTATATACCAGTCCGCAATGCTCACGAAGAGCCACATTCAGGCGAGAGTTCATGCCGGGTCCGCCGATGATGTTGTTAAGAAAATAGAGTGCCGTCCTTCGCTTGTCGTCAGATGGATAGGCTCTACATCCGAGCATGACATGGGCCTGATGCGTACCTTTGTTCTCCTCTATCCGCTGCGGCACATACTCGGGCAGAGGCTGTCTCCACTTGTTGCCGTTGAAAACATCCCCATGTGTATCTCCGTCGGGCATGTCTTCAGGTTCGCACATCATGATGTCCCCGCAATATTTCTTTATCGTGCTCACCACCCTTTCAAAAGACAGCTTGCCGAATACGAAGAATACCATGTTCTGAGGACGATACATGCGGTGGACGAAGCGCATCGCATCTTCCGTGGTATAGCTGCGCACCCGCTCGGGAGTGCCCAATATGTCGTGTCCGAGAGGATGGCCATTGTATATCATATTCTCAAACCGGTCGAATATGAGTTCGGAAGGAGAGTCGTTGTAGCTTTCAATTTCGTCGATTATCACCTCTGCTTCCTTGTCGATTTCATGTTGCGGATATATGCTGTTGAAAACGATGTCGCTGATAAGCTCCACTGCCCTCGAAAAATGTTCTTTCAAGAAAGCGGCATACACCACAGTCTCCTCTTTGTTGGTATATGCATTCAAATCGCCTCCGACAAGTTCCATACGGTTCAAGATGTGCCATGCCTTGCGCTTCTTTGTGCCTTTGAACATGACATGTTCGCAGAAATGTGCTATTCCGTATTCGGTGTCTTCTTCATCCCGCGTGCCTGCATCGATTGCAATTCCGCAGTATGCCACATTAGTCGGTGAGGTTTTATGAATAATCCTTAGTCCGTTGCTAAGTGTGTAGGTGTTAAACTTTTCCATCGTGGGGCAAAGTTACTTAATTTGCATTGAATATCAAAGCGGTTCATTACATCTGAAATTTGCAAGTGTATAAATGAGTAAATTATTAAGATGTTCAATTACTCATACTGTCACTAAATATGCGTTCCTGCCATTCTTGGATTTTTGACACTTTGATTTTCGCCCCTGCTCGAAAATTAACATTTGAAACACTTATTTACACTTCGAAAAATCCGCCCTATTTTGCTAATACTTTATAAATCAACAAGATAACATTTTTGAAAAAGGTATCAGTTTTACCTTTAAAACCAGCACCTCTGATTAAAATAGTAAACAATTGATTTGCTGCATGTTAGCCTTTATAATACTTGATTCGTATCAATTTTTATTTCTCTTGCCCATTTTTGTACAGATTTTCGGGCAAATAGAGAAATTTACATTCATTAACAGAAAATCTTGAAAATACTGTTTTTTATCCCATTTCCCAGTGTTTTTTCAGAAACTCTACGCTGAAAATTTCTCCAATCTACTAAGCAGTTAAAATTGCAGTGCGCTGCGGTTGAAAAAACAGTGCGCATCCAAGAAAAAAACAGTGCGCTGGAAATTTGAAAACTTAGTACTTTTTTCCAACAGCTCTTCGCCGGATATAAATAAATGTAAACAAATCGCTTCAAAACGAAACACTATTTCACATTTGAGAGCGGCTTTCAGAAAATTCAAAAATAAGCGTATTTTTCAACGAAACTTCCTCTCGCTCGGAAAAAGCCCGAAAAATCGCGTTTTTTCGTAAATAGAATGTTAAAATTTTGAAGTGACAAAAAGATAATAAAATAAGATAAATGGTTTCTGTTTGATGTTATTGTGCTTATTTTTGTGACAACTGTATTGCTGGGAAATGATGAAAAAAGAGACTGCGCCAATTTCGACACAGCCTCAGCGTCTCATGGACAATTTATTCGGACAACTGAGTAGTTGCCACTACTACGGAGAAAAAAATCTGTAAAACTCCGAAAAAAAACGTGGCAACCAATAGGGGAATAATAAATTTCATTATCTTTGTGAATATTTTATATTTGCTTATATTTCATAAGCAGACAGAGTAAATGAAAAGAATAATGCCCTATTAAAATAGTGAAATAGTTATAACACCTAAAAAAGGTATAGAAATAGATTGAGCATAAATGGAATGTCGTAGGAAACTGTCATTTCATTGAAATTTTTATATTTTAAGTGAAATTCCTGACATAACATAATACAGAGCACTTACTGTTGTCCAAGTGATTTAAGAAACTAAGAACTGCATTAAGTTGAGAAATCAAAGATGATAAAACTTTCAACTATATTAAAACAAGAATGAAAAGAATCATATTGTCAATTATTTGCTGTGTTATAGCTGTAGTGGCTATGGCTCAACGCTTTGAGTATATATATAAAGGTGTGACGTTCAAGTGTAAAGTGGCAGACAATGGTGTTTGTATCACCGGATTCAATGTAAAGGCATCGAATGTAACCATACCCGCTATTGTTTCATATAAGGGCATAGACTATTCGGTGAAAGAAGTCAACACATTCCTTAATGGTGTCAATTATCTTACAGTAAACCTTACATTAGAGGATGGAATCGAAACTTTAGACAAGTTCTGCTTTAATGAATTTAGAAAGCTTCGTAATGTATCGTTGCCACCATCTATAAAGTTTATAGGGAAAAATGCCTTTCGCAACAACTCTATGATGACGCTGACCATACCAGCTACGTTTGACGAGAATGCCATACGTCAGGGGTTAGAGTGTCGTCCTGATAGCATAAGTGAATTGATGGTATCCAACAATCGTGCTGAAGAAAATGACCGCAATCGAGCCGAAGAAGAAGCTGTCCGGCAGACAAAGAAGGTGGATGAAAAGACGGTAAAAACTGAAAAAGAAACCGAACCGGCATTACTACCTGTTGATGTGGATATGAACATACCGATGGTTGCAACGGACAAGAACAAGGATACGTATTGTGTCATCATAGCCAATGAAAAGTATGAAGATGTGCCGGAGGTGGAGTTCGCTCAACGTGATGGAGAGGTGTTCAAAGAGTACTGCATAAAGACTCTCGGCATTCCGGAAAAACAGATAAGAACATTCATCAATGCTTCATATACAGACATCAAACGTGCTCTCAACTGGATGGAGACGATAGACAATGTGACAGAGGGACAGTCGAAGATGCTTTTTTATTATGCCGGTCATGGAATGCCAAATGAGGCGGATAAGACGGCTTATATCATTCCTACGGACGGCTTTCCCAAGGACATCACGACTTGTTTTAGACTTAGTGAGTTTTATGGTCGTTTAGGCGAGTTGAAGACAAAGAGCGTCACTGTATTGCTTGACGCTTGTTTTAGTGGTGTCAAGCGTGGTAGCGGACAGGCACTTGTGGCAGCCCGCGGTGTAGCCATCAAGCCGAAGGAGGAGCTACTGAGCGGAAATGTTGTTGTCTTCGCTGCGGCATCAGATGATGAAACCGCTTTAGCTTATCAGAATAAGCGTCATGGCATGTTCACCTATTTCCTGTTGAAAAAGCTCAAAGAAACTAAAGGTAAAGTATCATTTGGCGAATTTTTCTCTACAATATCGTTAGATGTGAAGAAAAACTCTATGTTAGAGAACGACAAACTACAAACACCATCGGTAAATGTGTCGCCGAGGATGAGCGCAAAGTGGAAAGAACTGCAGTTTTAATTTGTAATAATGCAATTAGACTGTCAAGGGGTCAATATTTTTTATTCATTTATTAAATTCACTATTATGAGAAATTTATTTAGTTTATTGTGTGTTGCCATGTTTGCAATCACAGCATCGGCACAAATTACGTGGAATGTGAAAGGTGGTGCAGGTTTCGCTACATGTTATGGCGATGCTGAAGGTTTGAGCAGTCACTTTGTAGGAAAGATTGGTGTCGGAATAGAGAAGCCATTTGCTCCCAATTGGTCTGTGATGCCTTCTCTTGAAGTTGCGTGGAAAGGTGCTAAGTATGATTATATTGAAGATGATTATTATAAAACGAGTGAGACTTTGGATATGTTCTATATTCAGTTACCTATCGTAGCCGCTTATCGTTTTAACCTCAGTGATAGCTGGAATATGACGCTTAAAGCCGGTCCTTATTTTGCTTATGCCATTTCCGGCAAAATGAAAGGAGATTATTCGATGGGGGATTATTATGACAGTGATGATTTTGATGTGTTTGATGATGGCGATGCCAAAAGATTTGATCTTGGTCTTGACTTCGGAGTTGACTTTGAATATCATCGTTTCGTGCTCGGTGCTGAGTATGAATTAGGTTTGACAGAATTTTCTGAAGGACTCAAAAATGCTGCCGCTTATGTGACCATAGGTTACAAATTCTAAATTCATCCATTTACAGTAAAGACGGATTTGCTTTCTATTGAAGCAAGTCCGTCTTTGTCGTATTATTATAGTTCCGTTATAAAACCATCATGCAATGTTGCTATCGAGGCTTTTACGACAAGAATTTTTCTTCTATCTCCTTTAGTATAGCGAACAGTTCATCTACCGTCTCTGCACGAAGCATCCGTATGCGCGTCTGTCTGAAGTCGGGAATGCCCTTGAACAGAGGCGATGCAGCCAAATGGCGGCGCACATGTATGATTCCTCCAAGCTCTCCTTTTGGGGAGCACTCCACGCTTCTGAGTATTTGGCGGCGGAGCACATCGAGTTTCCATGCTGTGGTCATGTCTTCGCAGTGTGAACCGTGGTCGAGATAGTGTCTTATTTCTTTGAATATCCACGGTCTGCCGAATGTGGCTCTTCCTACCATGATGGCATCGACACCGTATTTGCTGAAACACTCTTCTGCGCGTTCCGGGGAGTCTATGTCGCCATTCCCGATGATAGGTATCTTCATACGGGGATTCTGCTTTACCTTGCCGATAAGTTCCCAGTCGGCACTACCGGTGTACATCTGGCTCCGGGTGCGTCCGTGGACGGTCAGTGCCTGTATGCCGCAGTCTTGAAGCTGTTCGGCAAGTGTCACGATAATCTTGGAATCGTTGTCCCATCCCAGACGTGTCTTCACAGTGACCGGTATCTTTACCGCATCAACCACGGCGCGCGTTATCTCCAGCATAAGAGGCACGTTCTGCAACATACCTGCTCCCGCTCCTTTGCCCGCCACTTTCTTGACAGGACATCCGAAATTGATGTCAAGCACATCGGGACGGGCTTGTTCTGCGACTATCTGTGCGGCTTCCACCATTGAAGCCACATCACGACCGTATATCTGTATGGCTACAGGACGCTCTTCTTCACACACCATGATTTTCTGCAATGAACGGTTTACGTAGCGTATGAGCGCGTCTGAATTGACAAACTCGGAATATACCATCGATGCGCCGAACTCTTTGCACAGAAGCCTGAAGGCTTGGTCTGTGACATCTTCCATCGGTGCAAGAAAAACGGGTCTATCCCCAAAGTCTATATCGGAAATCTTCATTGTAAATAAATTAAGCTTTTAAGAACTGTGTCAATCGACATTTATTTTCTTTTTTGGACAAACAGCCGTGAATTTCTGTATAGAACGGTCTGTACGATTCCGCGTGTCGCAAGATAACACAAAAAAGAAATCCACAACCCATGATTGGCAAGGGGGTGATATAACGTAAAGTAGGTGATGAAAAATACTACTGTGGCTGAAAACATGGATATAAGCATCTGCCGTGTCGCCGTAGTTCCTATAAATATTCCGTCCCAGATGAAGGCTGCCATTCCGCATATAGGAATAAGCAGTGCCCACGGAAGGTAAGCGGACGATGCGGATATTACAGACGGCTCATTCGTAAGGAGACCAAGAAATGAGGTTCCGCCGGCTGCATAAACAATGGTGAACATAGCTGCCATGATAGCTCCCCAGATGAAGAGATGACGTACAGACGACGAATACAAGACGGAATTGTTGGCACCGACGGCTTTTCCGACCAATGCTTCTCCGGCTACGGCAAATCCGTCCATCACGTATGAATATAATGTAAACAGTTGCATGAGCAAGGCATTTACCGCCAGTATGGTATCTCCCTGAGAAGCTCCGGCTGATGTGAAGAACAGCGTCACTGCCACCAGACATAGTGTACGTAGAAATATATCGCGGTTGAGATTGAAGAAGCGGCATAACGCACGACGTTCATTCCTGTCCTTGAAGTTGACGAGTCTTAAGGGTGCTCTCTTTTGCAAGCGTCCGTAATGTTTGAGCCACAAGCCTACAGCCGTAAGCAGTCCGACATATTGAGCCACGAGAGTTCCCAATGCCACCCCTTCCACTTTCATCCCTGCCGCATAGACGAACAGGATGCTTGCCAATATGTTTACAATGTTCTGTACAATTGCCACCACCATAGGGATGCGCGAATTTTGCATACCTATGAACCATCCGGTAAGCACATAGAGCGAAAGTACGGCGGGTGCTCCCCATATACATATATTAAAGTATGACATGGCGAGTCCGCTCACCTCTTTTGTCGGGCTGATAAGCAGAAGGGCGGTGTCGCGCAAAGGAATTTGCAGACATATTATGAATGCGGATACGGCAAGTGCAATGCTGACTGCACGTATGAGCAGACGCACCGTTTCGGCAAGGTTCCGGCTTCCGTATGCCTGTGAAACCATGCCGCTTGTGCCCATGCGGAGGAATGCGAACAGCCAGTACATTATATTAAAGAGCATCCCGCCTACAGCGATTGCACCTATATATGCCGCTGAACCGAGATGCCCTACTATCGTAACATCTATGAGACCAAGTAATGGTACTGTGATATTAGATACAATAGAAGGCAATGCTATTGCCAGTATCTGCCTGTCCCGTATATTCAGTCTTGTGTCCATTAATATAAGAGTTGAAAAACTTACATTCAAAAAACACAGAGATTGTACTTTCAGTCACAATGCCCTTACGTGGTTGTCCTATTACATGAATACAAAATTCTGTATTTTTCTCATTCCGACAGGTTTTATAATGCCTGAAGCATACGTTTCAATACGACTGTGGCAGAGATTTCGCGATTGGCTGCTTCGGGTATGACAAGGGAAGTCGGAGCTTCTATCACATCGTCGCTTACAATCATGTTGCGGCGGACAGGCAGACAGTGCATAAAGAAGGCATTGTTTGTCACAGCCATGTGCCGTGCATCCACTGTCCAGCTCATATCTTTTGACAACACCTTGCCGTAATCCTCAGGGCGGGTAACACCCGGACAGCTCCAATTCTTCGCATAGATGAAGTCCGCACCCTCAAAGGCTTTCATCTGGTCGTATTCTACACAGGCATTTCCGGCAAAAGCAGGATCCAGTTCATAACCTTCCGGATGTGTGATGACAAAATCAACGTCGGCGGCATTCATCCACTGGGCGAATGAGTTTGGTACAGCCTGCGGAAGAGCTTTTGGATGAGGTGCCCACGTAAGAACCACTTTCGGACGTGAAGTACGCTTGTATTCCTCTATCGTTATCAAATCTGCAAAAGACTGCAACGGATGAACGGTGGCACTTTCCATGAAAAATACCGGACGTCCCGAATATTTTATGAACTGATTCAGTATCTTTTCCTCATAATCATCCTTACGGCTTTCGAAAGTGGCAAATGAACGAACTCCTATTATGTCACAATAGCTTCCCATAACCGGTATTGCTTCAAGCAGATGTTCGCTCTTGTCACCGTCCATGATGACTCCGCGTTCTGTTTCGAGCTTCCATGCTCCCTGATTGACATCAAGCACGATGACATTCATGCCTAAATTCATGGCTGCCTTTTGCGTGCTGAGGCGGGTACGGAGGCTGTTGTTGAAAAAAATAAGAAGAGCAGTTTTGTTCTTTCCTAACTCACTATATTTGAAACGGTTTTCTTTTATCTCAAAAGCTTCTGCAAGAGCTGTTTTCAAATCACCGATATCACTGACATGCTGAAAAACTTTCATACGGCACCTATTTATTATATTTATATTATGTATTTAGAAACAAAATAGGGATTTGGGCATGATGTGCCCAAACCCCGATAGTTATGAATATTTATTTCTTCTTCTTTCTTTTCTTCTTTGCAAACTCATTGTAGAACGGCTCATCTACAGTGTCACCGTCGAAGAACTGTGCCCATTCCGGATGTCCGCCGGAAGAACGACGAGAAGAACCTTCTGAAGAATCACGTCCTTTCTTCCTTACTTTTGCAAAAGGATCTTCAGACTTGCGTTTGCCGCCACGCTCGGAGGAACGACGTGAATGGCTTTCTTCGCTGCGCTCGGAACGTCCTCTGCCGCCTCTTCCGCGTCCGCCTTCCGAACCTTTGGAAGAAGAACCTTCAGACAGTTCCACATTCACTTTACGACCGTCAAACTCTGCATTCTTGAGTGAGCGCAAAACAACTTCTGCCTGTTTCTCTGGAACTTCAAAGAATGAGAATGTTTTCATCAGGTCTATACGACCGAAATCAACACGTGCACCGTTTGAATAGCGGTTCACAAGTCCCATCAGTTCGCGCGGATGAAGATTATCTACTTTTCCGAGGTTGATGAACAAACGCTTGTATCCCGGCTCGGCATTGCGGCTACGTTCTCTGCGCTCACCGCGTTCCCTGCGTTCGCCGCGCTCACGACCTTTTCCGCCTTCCTGTGGAACTTCTATCTCTGGAGCATTCTTGTAGTAGTTGAGGAATGTATTGAACTCCATAGACACCATTCTCTTAATGATGTCTTCCTTTTCCATAAGTTCAAACTTACGGTATATTGACGGAAGGAACGGTGCTATTTCCTCTTCATTAATCTCAACCTTCTCAATGTCGTCGATAACTTTATACAACTGCTTCTCACAAATCTGATGTCCTGAAGGCAGTGTTCCTGCAACGAAATCTTTACCAATCTGCTTCTCTATAGCACGAACTTTAGACTTTTCGCGCACATGGATAATACAGATACTTGTTCCGGTCTTTCCTGCACGTCCTGTACGTCCGCTTCGGTGAGTATAGCTCTCTATATCGTCAGGCAAACCGTAGTTGATAACATGAGTAAGGCTATCTACGTCCAGACCACGGGCAGCCACGTCAGTTGCCACAAGCAGCTGGATGCGGTGCTGGCGGAATTTCTGCATGGTAAGGTCTCGCTGAGCTTGAGAAAGTTCGCCGTGAAGCGAGTCGGCATTATATCCGTCCTGAATCAACTTGTCCGCAATCTCCTGAGTCTCCATACGTGTACGGCAGAAGATAATGGCATATATTTCCGGATAGAAATCTGCCACACGCTTGAGAGCCTTGTATTTGTCTTTAGCCTGTACGAGATAGTAGATATGGTTCACTTTCTCTGCACCTTCGTTGCGTGAACCTACAACTATTTCCTTGGCATTATTAAGATAGTTCTTGCTTATGCGCTCTATTTCTTTGCTCATGGTAGCAGAGAACAACAGTGTGTTCCTGTCTTTTGGTACTCCGGCAAGTATCTCGTCGATACTTTCTGAGAATCCCATGTTCAGCATTTCGTCCGCTTCATCGAGTACCACGTTCTGCACACGACTCAAATCCGCAACCCCACGGTTCATCAAATCCACAAGTCTTCCCGGGGTAGCCACAATCACTTGCACCCCTTTCTTCAACTGGCGAATCTGTGTCTCGATGCTTGCACCTCCATATACAGCCAGCACATACAGCCCGTCAATGTACTTGGAATACTCTTTCAAGTCATCTGTAATTTGCAGACACAACTCACGTGTAGGTGATATAATCACCGCCTGAGTCTCTTTGCTTTCTGTGTCAATCTTCTGCAATACAGGCAATCCGTATGCAGCAGTCTTTCCCGTACCGGTCTGTGCCAAAGCCACCACATCATTGTTGTTTCCCAAAAGATATGGTATAACCTCTTCCTGAACAGGCATAGGCTGTTCATACCCCATCTCCTTAATCGCTTTGAGAATTTCGTCACGAACTCCCAATTCTTCAAATGTCTTCAAAATTGTAACTTTTTAATGTATGTATTAAAAAAACTTATAGTTGAAGAGTGAATGGCTAATCCACACCAAATCTGTTTTCTGTAGTTCTATAGAAATAAAAACTACAAATAGTCGGTTACAGTTTTTTTCGCATAGTTCACCCACTAACTCGTCTGTCTATAATCTAAAAATCTTTCTACCGTTCAGTAATTATTTTGCAAAGATAGTGATTAATAATCGTTTACCCACCTTAAAAGCACAAAATAATTTCAACGAGAGGCAAAATAAACCTTTTTATCTTCTCTAACAATCAGAAAACTTTCCGAAAAGACTTATTGTTGGTTTTCTTCCACAAGAAATCTGTTTCCGTCTTGTTTCTTCCAGAAGATTACGAGCAGCCATACGGATAAAGCGGCACAGACAGCCATCACGGTATAAGCAGCCGTCGTGCCGCCCAGTATATTTTCCCATTTGATATCCTTCAGTTCTTCGCCGTATCTGTTCATCAGATATACGGACATGCTGTTGTTGATTATATGACAGATAGAAGAACCCACAAGACTGCCTGTCTTATAATAAATTATGGCAAGTATCACACCCACTATAAAGGCGAAAGGTATCTGGGCGGGATTCGCATGTATAATGCCAAAAACAAGTGCAGAGAAAACAATTACTAACCAAGGATGTATTCCTTTGCGCAACATTGGTGACATGATTGCCCCGCGAAACAAAATTTCTTCCATCACCGGCCCTACCAGACTGATTGCCAATATGCCATAGATGTTTGAAGACATGCCTATGAATTGTTCCTCGAGAATATTCTTCAGGTTGAGTTGTTCGTTGGCAAGGTCTGTGGCGAACATTCCCAGTATGGCCGCTGTTATGGACAAAACCAACATCTGTGGCGAGCATCCTATGGATGAGAAAGACAGTCTCAGTCCGAATTTTTTGACGGTCATTAATATAAAAGCCGTTATCACGGAAGAAATGATTAAAACAGCGGACATTGCTCCGACAGACATTGGAGAGCCTGTGATTTTGGCAATTACTGCTACTACGGAAAGAACGATGGACTGCACAACAATGTATATGACTAATGCCAGTGCAGGAAGAGACAATGATTTGAAAAACTTTTTCATATATTATTTATGTTTTGATTGAAAATCTGTTTTTATTGTTTATGTGATTGCTTGCTGTGTTTTTAAGTGGGTGTCTTCAACAGACTCCTCATGCGTTAAATAGGTGCATTAGCGGATGTATTCGACAGACTCCTCCGTCGCTACGCGCCTATTTAACGCATGAGAGTCTGTCAAGTACATCCACTTAAAACAGTAGAGAGAAATCTGTCGAACACATCCGCCTGCAACATTGAGTGTCCCTGCCATTCCGGCAATTAAATCAGGCACACATGCTCCGCCTCTACTTCTTCCTTGAGGAATATCGAGGCGCACTCGTGAAACTTATGTGTCGATTCCGAAGTGAAATACCGACAAGTTCCGCCTCGTGTGATACGGCGGTTCATTTCCTCGTGCCGTTTCAGATAATCTTCAAGACTTCTTGCAATATACTCTCCTTGCGGTACTATCGTAATTCCTTCCGGACAATATTTCGTGATTTTCGGCATAAGCAGAGGATAATGAGTGCAGCCAAGTATGATGGTGTCTATAAGAGCATCCTTTTCCAGCAGTTTCTTGATGCTGTCGCGCACGAAATAGTCCGCACCGGGCTTGTCCGCCTCTCCGTTTTCCACGAGCGGAACCCACATCGGACATGCCTGACCTACAACGACACTGCCCGGATAAAGTTTTTGTATCTCAAGCGTATATGATTCTGAACGTATGGTTCCTTCTGTGGCAAGCACACCGATATGACGTGTACGGGTCAGTTTGCCGACTGTTTCGGCTGTAGGCCGTATGACTCCGAGCACACGGCGGTCTGGCGCATTGTCGGGCAGATATTGTTGCTGTATGCTTCTGAGTGCCTTGGCGGAGGCGGTGTTACATCCGAGAATGACCAACGGACATCCGAAACTAAACAACTTCTTTACTGCCTGTAGAGTGAACTCAAAGACAATGTCAAAAGAACGTGTGCCGTATGGGGTACGTGCATTGTCGCCAAGATAAATATAGTCGTACTGCGGCATAAGTGTGCGTATGCCGTCAAGGATGGTGAGTCCTCCGTATCCGGAGTCAAACACTCCTATCGGACCACTGAGGAGTTGGGAGTCGGACATTCTGGGTTTGTTATTAAAGATTATTCTAATTATTTCTTTGTAATTATGTGGGTGTTATGTTTGAGTGGATGTATTCAACAGACTCCTCCGTTTGTTTTTGCAGTTGTCCTCGACAGACTCCTCATAACTACAATTAAAAAAATGGCAAGATTCATGCGTTTATATTTTCTGAATCCTGCCACTTCCACTTTCTCTCTTATTCTATGTTTGAAATAACAAACTCCATTATGTCGTCCCCTCTGTTCACATTCACGAAAGGATAAGCGTTTGAGTCTGTATTCAATATGTAGTCATAGTTGCGTTCCGTACCAATCTTTTGCAGAATTGCATTCAGCTTATCTACAATAGGCTGCATAAGTTCGTTCTCTGCTTTAGTCAGCAGTCGCTGCGATTCGTTCTTGAACTGTATGCTCTGTTCCATGAGCACTTGCAGCTCTTTCTGACGTTTGAGGAGAATATTTTCAGGGAAAGACTTCTGACCATCTACAAATTCGTTGAACTTCTTTGTGAACTCCTGTTCCGCACGTTCCAGTTCCTTGTCATAGTCAGCCTTCAAAGCCTCAATGCTTTTCTGCGCCTCCTCATAGCCCGGCATTGCCTTCAAAGCCTCGCTGTAGCTCAAATAACCGAAATGCTGCTCTTTTACTGTTGTCACAGGATTGTCTGAAAGGACTTCTGGTGACGGTTCACTCTCCGTCTGCGCAACACACATTGTCGTTGCAAAGACTGTAGTCAGGATTAAAAATATTTTCTTCATTTTATGCCTTTTTTATTTCATACTGCAAACTTACGAAAAAAGTATGATATACAGATTATTTTGTTCTCAAAACTCAGATACAGTTTTCAATTTGTTTGTTGTGTGAGGGATTTGTTGTTTAAGTGGATGTCTTCGACAGACTCCTCCGTCGCTACCGCGCCACCTCCTTTAACTTAGAGGAGGAGCCAAGTTACCATGTTGGACGTCAGTGCTATACACCCACATCATAATCTTTTCAAGGTGAGGTATATAGGCTCTTCCTCTAAGCTTAGGGGAGGTGGCGCGGTAGCGACGGAGGAGTCTGTCGAAGACACTCACTAAAAACAGCAAAATAACAGCTAAAATCAACTTTTCTGAAATGACAAAATGATATTTTCGCCCAAAATGAAAATTTAACATTTCGGATGTTTTTTTGCTGATGTCGAAAATATAAAAATTTTGACTTAAAGATAAATTATTGATAATCAGCAAAATACAATTTTGTAAAAATCGCTCAAAAAAACGTGCCAGACGTAATTTTTCAAACTTTTTGAAATTTCTAATAATATGCTGATTATTAATTTATTACATCCAAATCCGTAATTCTTGTCCTCAAATACCGCCCGAAATCCGCCTACTTTTCAATTTCTGTTCAGACACTCTTTCCAAACAGTCAATTATACATCTTTTAACATTTTGACCGAAGTCCGCTGACTTTTTTTCCGCTTCCCTGTGTTTTTTTATTTTCAGTGCGCTGTTTTGAAATTTTCAGCGCACAGTGAGAGAATTTCCAGTGCGCTGTGCTTAAAATTGCAGTGCGCTGAAAATGTGACGACAGCGCGCTGAAAATTTGAGAACTTAGTAGTTTTTTCCGAAAGACTCTTCACAGGAGGTAAATAAATGTAAAAGAACTACTCTAAAACGAAACACTATTTCACATTTCTCGAAAGCCTCACGAAATGCGCATAAAATCCCCGTTCTCCGAGAAAAGTTCGGTGCGCTTCATTTTGAAGCGTTCCAGAGGGCTTGGAATTTTAACATTTGAAGAAATCAAAAAGATAGCATTATAGCCATAATTCATAAAAAAAGATTCTGTTTTACGAAATACTGCATCATTTTGTTAGAATGAACAATCTCTTTCAAAAACGATGTCAAAAATTTTTTATAGGAGTAAAAATATAGCCTCTATCTAAGTAAATTTATGCCCATATTCGTATTTTTCTATAAAAGACAGAATAATATGAATTACAAGAACATTATTTTAGCCGTGTGCATAGGCATATCCAGCACGATTTCGGCACAGTCGGTCTATCCCGGTCAGCATCGGGGAAAAATGGAGAAGGAAACCACCATTCCGCTTTGGGCGGAAAGTTTCGATTTAAAGGATGTCCGGCTGCTGCCGAGCCGTTTCCGTGAGAACATGATGCGTGATTCAGCCTGGATGGCATCCATCGAGGTGAATCTCTGTTGCATAGTTTCCGCACTAATGCCGGTGTGTTTGCCGGACGTGAGGGCGGCTATATGACAGTGAAGAAGCTGGGTGGTTGGGAGTCGTTGGACTGCGAGCTTCGCGGGCATATCACAGGACATCTGCTCTCTGCCTATGGATTGATGTATGCTGCTACCGGCAGTGAAATCTTTAAACTTAAAGGTGACAGTCTGGTAAGCGGACTCGCTGAGGTACAGACTGCACTGGGCAGCGGCTATCTGAGTGCTTTCCCTGAAGAACTGATAAATCGCAACCTACGCGGTGGCAGCGTCTGGGCGCCGTGGTACACGTTGCACAAGCTCTTTTCCGGGCTGATAGATCAATATCTCTATGCCGACAACATGGAGGCATTGGAGGTTGTGAAGGGGATGGGCGACTGGGCATACCGAAAACTGAAGCCGCAGAGTGAGGAGACTCGCCGCAAGATGATACGCAACGAGTTCGGCGGAATCAACGAATCGTTCTACAACCTTTATGCCATTACGGGAAATGAAGATTACCGCTGGCTGGCAGGTTATTTCTACCACAACGATGTCATTGACCCTCTGAAAGGGCTGAAAGACGATTTGGGCACTAAACATACCAATACGTTCATCCCGAAAGTGATTGCTGAGGCCCGTAACTACGAACTTACAAAGGACGAGACGAGCCGCAAGCTGACCGAGTTCTTTTGGCACACGATGATAGACCATCATACTTTTGCTCCGGGGTGCAGCAGCCAAAAAGAGCATTTTTTCGATACGGCACACTTTTCTAAGTTCCTGAACGGATATACTGGCGAAACTTGCTGTACTTATAATATGCTGAAACTTTCTCGTCATTTGTTCTGCTGGACAGGAGAAGCCAAGGTGGCGGACTACTACGAGCGGGCACTCTACAACCACATTCTCGGTCAGCAAGATCCGGAATCAGGCATGTTGTGCTACTTCCTTCCGCTGCTGAATGGGGCATACAAAGTATATAGCACCAAGGAGAACTCTTTTTGGTGTTGCGTGGGTAGCGGTTTTGAGAGCAATGCCAAATACGGAGAGGCCATTTACTATCACAACGACAAAGGTATCTATGTAAATCTTTTTATTCCTTCCGAAGTGCGTTGGGAGGCGAAAGGCATAACTCTTCGTCAAGAAACCGCTTTTCCTGCTGAAGAAACCACTGTGCTGACTGTCAGCCATGCTCATCATCCCATACAGACTACCATCTATCTGCGCTATCCTTCATGGAGCAGCAAGGTGAAGGTGAAGATAAACGGCAAAGCGGTGGCTGCCAAACGACAAGCTAATTCTTACATTGCCCTAAACCGTCAGTGGAAAGAAGGCGACCGTATTGAAGTGACCTATCCAATGCAAGTATATCTGGAAACCACTCCTGACACTCCGAATAGAGGAGCTTTGCTTTACGGACCATTGGTGTTGGCTGGTGAACGAGGCACAGAAGCGATGCAAGTTCCGGCACCTTTTTCCGATTCTAAGCTGTACAATGATTATTACACTTATGACTATCACGTGCCTGCCGACTTGAAAACAACCCTTTGCATAGACCGCAAGCATCCGGAACGAGCTTTGCAACGCATAGGCAAAGAATTAAAGTTCACCACGCCACAAGGGGATGTCATCATTCCTCTCTATGATTTACACCGCCAACGTTACGTGGTGTATTGGAACTTGGAATATGAAAAATAGGGTTATAATAAAGATGTGGGTATGTCCATACATATATATTAAGAATAGTACAAGCAGCTGGATTGTAAAAAGAATAGTTATGACAAGAAATAAATTTCTCTCTGATAATCAAATTATTACACTGTAATATATATTTTTTTCGTAAAAAGTGGAAAATATATTTGGATGAAAAATCTGGTGTGTGCAAATGCCTTATCTTTGCATTGTGATTGAAAAAAGACGGGTGTGCAACGCTTTTGAAATCGCCGGGCTGAGTGCACAGCGGTTCGTAGTCAGAATCATTTACTCACACAGAAAAAAAGAAACAAAATGGGAAAAATAAGTTTGAAATCAAATTTCCAGAGAATCGCAATCAAGGACAAGTCTGCATTTGTCACACGTGTCATAACATTTTCAAGAATCTCCTCTGATGAACTGATAGACAGTGCTGCACGTAACAGTGCAATCCCTAAGGGGCATGTGAGCGCAGGCTGTGATGCCATCATGAACGAGTTCCAGAACTATCTTCTGAACGGACACTCTGTCGAAATTCCTCATCTGGGGACATTCCGCTTGAGTGTATGCTGCAAGTCGGTTGACAAGGCTGAAGACGTAAGTGCAAATAACATTTACAGGAAGAAGGTACTGTTTGTCCCGTCGCCTAAGTTCAAGAAACTGATAGGAAGCTGTAGTTTTGAAATGCAGGAGATTGCCGAGGCGACGACAGGCGGCGAACAGACACAGGCATAACATATACAAACAGTTGTTTGTTGAGAATTGAAAGAAGAGGGACAGAGAGCGGTCGGGCTGTCCCTCTTCTTTCTTGTTTGTTGTGGGGGATTCACATGTTCATATGATTGTCTTTGACAGACTCCTCACTTTACCTTTCAATCACAATTAGATTGATAGAGTGGGGCGGAACAACGATGTTGCCTTTATTGACCCGCAAGCTTGTTTCTTGAGGAACAACACGGTTTTCTGCACCTATATCATTGTAGTCATCAACCGAGTTGCCACTGAGCACGTAGTTTTTGAGACGTTTGGAAGTCTTTATCTCTGGAATGTCGAGCTTTACGGACTGCTCTTTCGACGGGTCTTTATTCACTACAGCCAAGACATAGCGGCTGTTGTCTGCATTAGAAGTCAGAATACAGTCGATGACGGAAACTGAATTATCGCCGGAATACAGCCTGTCGCTGTTTACATTGACTGGCACCACATAATCCTCCAAAAGATTGGCATACATCTTGAACGTATGGAATGTTGTACGTTTCACGATACCGTCAGGATGAACATATATGCCGCCTCTCGTATTGACGATAGGCGAGAAACAGGCAATCTCAACGTCGGCAGCATTGCGCAGACATGAATTGAGGAAGCAGGCAGAGAACACCGCATCAGCCATTGTGTAAGTAGCATTACGGTCATTCTTGTCGCGCGCCTCGATTTCAAAACCTTTGCGCAAATCGCCGTGCCAAGGATGATGCCAGTAGCGCAGATTCCATTCATCGAAAGCAATCTTGATTTTTCCTCTGAACCCAGTTTCTTCAAGGATGGATATGGTCTCGGCAATTTCCTTTTCCGGACGTTCAGTCTGCATCATACAATCGATATATGGCGAAGGAGTGTCGTAGTGGAACAGAGGACGCGGATCGTAATAGCCATGAAGCGATATGTAATCCAGATGGCGACCGGCATTTCTCAGCAGAGGCAGTGTCCATGCGCGGTCTGCACGGCCGGCAGCAAAGAGTTTGGCATCTTTCGTCACGCTGCGTATCAGCTTGGCTGACTCCCGAACCATAGGCCCCCACTCTTCAACCGTTCTGGCTCCGAGTTCCCACTCTCCATAGTTCTCATTGCCTACACTCCAGTATTTCACGTTGTACGGTTCTGCATAACCGTTGGCAATACGTCGGCGGCCGTATTTACCGATATTAAGATTACAGTATTCCACCCAGTCGCTCATCTCTTCCGGAGTACCGGTACCGGCATTGGTACAGATGTATGGTTCCGCCCCAATGGCTCTGCACCACTTTATATATTCGTCCGTACCGAATGTATTCGGGTCTTCCACCTGCCAACTCTTGTCATATACAGGAGTGCGTTCAGACCCTACACCGTCGAGCCAATGATAGGTTGACACGAAACATCCGCCCGGCCATCGGACTATCGGAGTCTTTATTTCTTTGAGAGCCTCTATGACATCGGTTCTGAAACCGTTCTCATCGGAGAACTTTGACCCCGGATCGTATATTCCGCCATATATCTGGGTATGGAAATGTTCAATAAAATGACCGAATATCATGTGATTATATTCAATCTTGGATGAATCTTGAATGATACTGATTTGATTCTCTGCCAACACATCTTTTGGCATGAAGATGGCAAAAAAGCCCATTAATACACTGATTGTCTTACGCATAATTATTAAGTTTTTAGAAAAGTTTATGTTCTGTCTATTCGTAGTAATCATGGCACTACATTTTCTCGCCATGCAAAATTACAGTTGTCTGTTTGTACAAAGATTATCAAAATTACTGAAAGAACTATGATTTTTACTTGTAAACATTCTGTATATAATAAAATAATTAACTTTGCGCCACCGAAAATCAATAACCAATATGATATGGATCACATAGTTCCTGTTGATACAGTGGCTGATTTCGACCGTATATGGGGAGTCAGCACCCGCCATCCTCTTGTGAATGTAATAGAGGGCGAAAAAATTCCTACACCAGTAGCCCATTGCCGCAAACGCTTTAACGTATATGTGGTTTACATAAAAGACATCATCTGCGCCGACAGCATTGCTTACGGACGCAGAGAATATGATTTTCAGGAGAACACATTGGTGTTTGTCGGTCCCGGACAAGTTCTCGGGCATCCGGCAGACGGAACCACATTTCAGGCAATGGGGTGGTGTCTGTACTTCAGTCCGGAGCTGCTGCGTGGCACATCGCTTGCCGGAAGAATGAAAGACTATAAGTTCTTTTCTTATGCCATCAATGAAGCTTTGCACATTTCTCATCAGGAACGTCAGACAATAATAGATTGTCTTCGCAAAATAGACAAAGAAATAGCCGACGGAAGCGACCGCCATAGCAACAGAATCATAGCCTCTGCCATAGAGCTGTTCTTGAACTACTGTGCCAGATTCTATGACAGACAGTTCACCACACGCAAGAATGCAAATAAAGATGTCATAACTTCTTTTGAGGAACTGGTTGATGACTACTATGCAACCGGAAAAGCACAGGAACTTGGTACTCTGACTGTGAACTGGTGTGCTGAGAAATTACATTTGTCACCCAACTACTTCGGCGACCTTATAAGAAAGGAAACAGGAAAGTCTCCCAAAGAATATATCCAAGCAAAGAGCCTGAGTGTGGCAAAGGAACTGCTATGGCAGCCCGGACTCAGCATAAGTGAGATTGCCTATTCACTCGGCTATCAGTATCCGCAATATTTTACCCGTGCTTTCAAAACCGCTACGGGCATGACTCCAAACGAATACCGCAACACAAACAAATAGGGATTTATTTGTGCTGCGGCTATACGGCTGTTTTCAACAGGCTTTTATTTGTCTTTGCAGATATATTCACAGATTCTTCATATAGACAAGAAAAGTGTGTCAAAATCACTCAAGCATGGAAAGTAATTCACCGACTGTGTTGTTTCTACCCGGTACAACCACATCGGATGCAATCTCTGCAAGCGGTTCCAGCACAAACCGCCGCAGATGCATCTGCGGATGAGGTATGGCAAGATTCTGACAGGACAGAATCTTGTCATCATACAACAATATGTCAATGTCTATAATACGGTCATGATATATTCCGTTCACAGACTTCAATGTCCTTCCCATGTCACGCTCTATCTCCTGTGTGGCAACAAGCAATGCTTCTGCCGACAACGGTGTCTCCACGCATATTGCGGCATTGAGGAACGAATTGTAGCTTTCAAATCCCCAAGGGAGTGTCTCCATGAACGAAGAACACGCTTTGACAAAACCCACTCTTCTGCCTATTTCATCAATGGCTGTATTCATCATTGCCCGTTTGTCGCCAAGATTGGTGCCAAGCGCAAGATAAGTCGTGTGCATAAAGGATGAAGTCATCTGATACTATTTAGATAAATTAAAATGTGCTGAAATCATTTGAGAAGTTCGTCACTCGTCTGAGCTTTTCCGGAAGCCCGACAGATTTCGGCGAATTCACTTTGTCACCGCCTACATGAAGGTTCTTGATTGTAAAGTTCTCCACTCCATGAACCTCCGGGGTCGGATTGTTGATAGGATTCACAAGATACACATTGTCAAGCTCCACCTTCTTAATCAAGTGTTCATTGCTATCGTCTGCAGTCAGCAGCAACCATGTGCTTGCTGGTGTCCAGAAAGAGCAGTTCTTAATGACAATCTCATCGTAGGAAGGCACTGCAGGGCAAGCTCCGTTCTGAAATCTGATCATTCCTCCTGCTTTCTTACCGGCTACCGAATGGAAATTGTTGAAATAATAGCTTTTGAGAGACATTCCTTTTTCGCTTGTCCATGATTTGTCAGGGCACAGATTACTTCCCGCCCGAATGCAATGGGCAGTACGCGTCCATCCCATCGCATTGTTCACACGGATATTTTCCGAATCGTCAGTGCTCCACTGGAGACGGTCACTGTTGTAGATTGCAGCTGCTGCGAAGGTGTTTCTGATTTCCGCCGGATTGGCATCCGTGTTCTGCAAATCTATCCATCGGTTTTCAAGATAAGTTCGCTGCGGAAATTCGTCTGAAGGATTATAATGTCCGGTTGCGAAAGTGTCGTCATTACCGAGAGTGAGAGAACCGTTGACAGTGATGTTTCTGCCACTCGAAAAGTTCAGTCCGTCAATCCATCCGTGGTTGTAAGGAGAGAGTCCCTTTATGTTGTTATAGACAATATTTTTGACACTGTGGGTCTCCCAGTTCCACTGCTGGCTGTCGCGCATGTAAGTGTCGTTGAAAGTGATGTTCTGCGATTTGAACACCACTACACCTCCCTGATGAGGAGTGTTGCGGGCATCCTTCCGGTCGGTAGCAAAAGTGAAACATCCCTGTGCGTCGTGCATACCGCGCCCCGATATTGTCACATGGCTTGACCTTTTGATAAGGATGGCAGGCTCGTTGGCTTCCCTGCATTCTTTCAGCCGATTTACCATCAGTGCATTCTCGTCGGTGTATATGTAAAGCGGCTTTCCTCCTTTGGTCACATCGCCATTCCAATCTATGATTCTCAGCCCCGACCACAGATAGATTCCCGGACCGATATAAAGAGTGTTAAGTTCCGGAGTGTTCTTTATCTTCTCTAAAGCTGCCTGTAAGGCATCAGAACAGTCGTTAATGTTTCTTGCTCTTTTATCCGGAAAAGCTACCGCCTTTTTATTATATGGTACAAATTTTCCCTCGTCGTGCCTCCAAGTAAAAATCCTATCGTCATTGAGACTTGCATCCTCGACACTTCCGGCTGCCCGACAGACTTCCCCAACTTTATCTGTTATGGGGTGTGTCCGAAGATAGTCTTCGGCAAAAGACTTGAAATCCAAAACGTTCTTATCCGAAATGTTCGGTTTGTTCTCTTTCTTTTCCAAAGGGTCGTTAATCAAAACAAGCTGCGGATTTGCGGCGGAAGCGTCCTGAGGGTCGCCACCGTTGATAGCCACAATCGCATAAGGAAGCCTGTCGTCCATCCGGAAGGTAAAAGATTTTCGGTCTGCACCTATCTCTATTGCATTTTTAGGGTAGAAACGTACCGGATGGATAGTGACATTTTCAATATCCTCTCCTTCCTTCAGGCGGATTTCTACCTTAGGAGTAAGGCTGTTAGAGGCAAAACGTGCCACATCGACGTTGTGTCCCTGATTTCCGAAGCCGGTGTTGTCATAGCACACAGCCGCCACATCACAGTTTTCAACCTTCACACCGAAGCGGACAGACAGCGCATCGCTTCTCACATGGGACGGATATGCTTCTCCTGTTGCACTTGTCTCTGGAACTACGAACGGTGAGTATGCATGTATTTTGACCGCTTCCGGTTCACTTTCATTGAACAGCAGAGTGCCGAATCCGGGCTGATCGCGGTCGAATCCTTCGGGTCTGATAAGTTCCAACACTCTCTTCGTGTATGGCATTTCCTGCTTTTTCCTACCATTATAATGGTTGTATGCCATTTCGAACACAGGCATAAATCGTCCTCTTCCCTTGTCTGAAATCACAGACCATTCACAATATTTTCCGGTGACATCTTTCCACTGAAAGAACGGAACTTCCTCGCCGATGTTATACTTCGCCACGTATTCAAATCCTTTCATGAGCCGGTTGTCAAGCGCGCCGTAGAGGTCATCTCCCTGTTGCCATGCCATTTCGCAGACTGTCGCCATCGCTCCGATTCCAAGCATACAATGGGATTGGTCGCGACCGCTCTCCTGAATCTGCCCGGTATTGCCGTCGATGTAATTCTCTATCGTGCCGTTGTCATTGCCATGTAGATAGAATTTCACGGCTCTGTTATACATTTTGTGATTGTCGAAGAGAATGGCTGCTGCCATGTATGCTTTGGTCACAATAGGTCCCCAGTTGCCGTTAGTATATGCTTTCCGGCTATAGAACGTGTCCATGACGGGAATGAAGACATTGCGAAGCATGGCGGAAATTTCCTTGAACTGACCATCGCTCATTTCTTCGTAGGTGTGACGCAATATCTCGGCAGTATAGGCAATTTTCCACCCTTCAAGACCTGCCAACAGCGGAGCGTCGTTGGTGTCGGGAATCCTTTTCAGGGTACGGGCATAGCCTAAAAGAATGTCGAGCGACTTCTCCGCATGTTTTTTATTGCCGGTCAAAGCCCACATCAGAGCGTTCTGATAAGCCGCACTGAAGTCTTGCTCAAAAGATGATTTGGTATAACGAAACTCTCCGTCTCTCGCTATCGTCTCAAACGGTCCGAAAGGCTGATAGTCGGCTTGTGAGCAATGATGATTTCTCAAAGCCACAAAAGAGCCGTATGCAGGGTATTCTTTTTGGGTAATTTGACGCTGCATACGTTCTATACTCCGGGGTGTGCTGATAATTCCCGGATGAACAAATTTACGTGCATGAGCAAAGAATGCTCCGCACATGACCAGACAAAAGATACACAGTCTGCAAACCAAGTTTTTGTAATTAGCCATAGTTTTTATATTAAAGTAATCCAAGATTTTTATAATATTACATACGGATAATGTAACAAAAACACTTAAATGAATCTCAAAAAAGACATGTCGGGCTTTTTGAGAGATTCTGTTTTAAAGATTGTTCCAAGCGTAACCAATTCATGTTTGGGTTGCACTTGGAACACATTTTATCTTCTTTAGACTTTTCAATCGATTATCAGCATGGCATCACCGTAGGTGCCGAAGTGATAATCTTCTTTAAGAGCCACGTTGTAAGCCGCCATCACTACATCGTAACCTCCGAAGGCTGTGACGAGCATGAGCATCGTAGATAACGGCATCTGGAAATTGGCAATCAGAGCGTCTGCCACAGTGAAATCGTAAGGCGGGAATATGAATTTGTTGGTCCAACCTTCAAATTCCTTGATGTGTCCTCCCGGACCGACAGCGGTTTCTATGGCTCTCAGCACGGTAGTACCTACTGCACAAACTTTATGTCCGCTGTCTTTTGTAGCATTTACAAGGTCACAAGCTTCTTTCGTCACAAACATCTGTTCGCTGTCTGTCTTATGCTTAGTGAGGTCTTCCACATCAATGGAACGGAAGTTTCCAAGACCGGCATGAAGCGTAATGAAAGCTTGTTCTACCCCTTTTATTTCCATGCGCTTCATGAGTTCACGAGAGAAATGGAGTCCTGTAGCAGGTGCAGTTACAGCACCTTCATGTCGTGCGTATATAGTTTGGAAACGCTCCATGTCCTCCGGTTCAGCCGCGCGTCTGCTGCGTACATCATCTGGCAGCGGAGCCTCTCCCAAAGCATACAGAGCTGCCTTGAACTCATCGTGCGGACCGTCGTACAGGAATCTCAATGTGCGTCCTCTCGAAGTCGTGTTGTCAATAACCTCGGCAACCATAGAATTGTCCTCACCGAAATACAATTTGTTTCCGATACGGATTTTTCTTGCCGGATCGACAAGCACGTCCCAGAGTCGAAGCTCCTCGTTCAACTCACGAAGAAGGAATACCTCGATTCTTGCACCGGTCTTCTCTTTGTTTCCATAGAGACGTGCCGGGAAAACCTGTGTGTCATTGAATATGAAAGTATCTTTCTCATCGAAATATTCAAGTATGTCCTTAAATAGCCTGTGCTCTATTTCTCCTGTTTTCTTGTGAACCACCATGAGCCGCGCTTCGTCGCGGTGAGTAGGTGGATACAACGAAATTTTGTCTTCAGGAAGCTTGAATTTGAATTGTGACAGTTTCATATCTATCTATATTTTTATTGTTTTGTTTTTTCTGAATAGCTGAATCGCATTTTATTCTTCTATGTCTATGGTTTGTCCGGACAAGTAATCGGCAAATTCTTTTACATCAAGACAATTCTCTATCTTATAATCGCCGATGCGTGTGCGTACAAGATCGGTGAGATAGGCTCCCGAGCCGATGGCTTGCCCTATGTCGCGCGCTAAAGCACGTATGTAGGTTCCTTTGCTGCATACAACCCGTATTTTCACATTCTCGGGCGACTCATAGCCGATTATTTCAATCTCATCTATGACAAGCGTCTTGGTCTTGAGACTGACATCTTCACCTTTTCTTGCCAACTCGTAGGCACGTTTCCCGTTGACCTTGACCGCAGAAAATGCAGGAGGTACCTGCTCTATTGCCCCGACAAATTTCTTCAACACATCTTCCAGCAGTTCTTTCGTGATGTGCGCTGTCGGATAAACAGCATCCTCCTCCGTCTCTTTGTCAAAACTGGGGGTCGTGGCTCCGAACTTCAATGTGGCTATATACTCTTTCGTGTGTGCCTGCAACTCATCAATTCTCTTTGTGGCTTTTCCTGTGCAGACAATCAGCACACCTGTAGCAAGAGGGTCGAGAGTGCCGGCATGACCAACCTTCAGCTTCTTGATTGCCGGATTCACTTCTTTTAGTCTTCTAATCAGAATATTGCGCACGTATGACACGACATCAAAAGAAGTCCATGTATATGGTTTGTTGAAACAGAATATCTCGCCTTTCAATGGGTTCATTATGGTTTTTATCTTTTATATTCTCAGCAGACTAACTGCCAGATGATGGTAGCACAGCCGACAATGGCACAATAAATGGCAAAATAAATAAGCTTGCCTTTCTTGACGATATTTATCATAAGCTTGCATGCAATGCACCCCGTGATGAATGCTGCCAAAAAACCTGTCAGCAATACTCCAACGGATATACCGTTCATCACGGTCTCCATGCCCTCTTTGGCAGCCTTCATGATGTCGAGAAGAGCCTCGCCGAGTATTGGCGGGATGACCATGAGAAAAGAGAACTGCGCCAGCTTTTCTTTGTTGTTTCCGAGAAGAAGACCGGTACCGATGGTGGAACCGGAACGAGACAGTCCCGGAAGAACAGCTATTGACTGAGCTATTCCTATAATAAACGCATCGAGCATACTGATATGCTTCTTGGTGCGCGGGTGTGCAAAATAAGAAAATGAAAGCAATGCCGCCGTGACGAGCAAGCATACACCCACAACCATAAGGCTGTTGAAATAGTCCTCTATGGCATCCTTGAAGCAAAGTCCTACAATTCCTATCGGAATCATCGAAACAATGATGTTGAGCATGTAGTTCTGCTCTTCATTCAGTGTGCGTATTCCGTATGGACTTGGCTTGATGTGGCTGCCAAACTTGAAAAGACCTTTGAACAGCCATTCTATTTCTTTCCACAGTATGACCAGCGTACTCAAAACTGTAGCCACATGTACGGCAATGGTGAAAGCCATGATTTTCTCCGGGTCTTCCACACCGAGAAGTTCTGCGGCAAGAGCAAGATGACCACTGCTGCTGACCGGCAGATATTCTGTCAGTCCCTGAAAAATGCCCATTAGCAGGGCTTGTAACCAATCCATCGTTATGCCTCCTCCTCTTCTTTCGGTTCTGCTGACTCAAAATAGCGTATTTCACGATGTCCCGGCTTCCATACAACAGCTGCAACCACGAAGATGAACCCGAAGAGACAGGTCATAGGTGCCACCTTTATGCGTGTGTTGCTGAAAATTTCCGGGTTAAAAGCTTCTTCCGTTGTTCCATCTCCGGACATTAATATGAATCCGGACACAACAATAAGCATACCCACTACAAGCAGTATGTAGTTGATTTTACCAAAAGCGAAATTAGAATTATCCATATTGTGTTTAGTTTGTTATCTTGTTTCTACCTATACATAATAAAGTTCATTGCTGTTCATCCTCAGAAACTTATTGAGCGAGAAGTACGTACAGATGAAAGTGATGATAAGGCCGAACAACAGTACGGAGACGGACACCACCCCTATCACATTTGTATTGATGACAGCGTTTATTTCCGGCTCATATTTTTGCAGCCCGTGAAGCCCTGCGAAAATGATTCCGTCGGCTGCAACGGAAGATATTATGGCAAGAAAAAATGCATCCCGAAGGAAAGGACGACGTATGAATCCCCAATTCGCACCGACCAACTTCATGGTGTTGATGATGAAACGGTGGGAAAAAATAGACATTCTCACTGTGTTGTGTATCAACGCGAAGGAAATATAGGTGAAAAGAGCTGCAATGACTAACAGTATGATACTTGCCTTACCGATGTTTCGGTTTACTGAGTCGATAAGCTCCTTTTGGTAAATGACGTCAACGACTCTGGAGTCGTTCTTCAGTCCGTTTACAATCACTGCCATGCTGTCCCTGTCCGAATAGTCTGCGTTGATGTTGATTTCAAAAGAGGCCGTGAAAGGGTTGTATCCGAGAAACTCCATCGGGTCTGTACCCATAGCCTTGCACTCCTCCTCTATCGCCTGCTCCTTCGATATGTATTCAATGTTCTTGATATACGGCTTGTTTGCTATCTCCTTCTCCATCCCGGCTATTTCATTGCCATCCATATCGTCAGACAACAAAATGCTTACATTGATGTTCTCACGCATATATACTGAAAGATTACGCGCTGTAAAAACAAATAGCACAATCGTACCAAGAAGCACAAGCACAAGTGTCGTGCTTATACATGAAGTGGTAAATTGTGTATTCAACAGCCAAGACCTTTTATATCTTTTTGCCATATATGAATAGTGAATTAATATGCGAACTTGCAAAATGCAAGTAATATGCCATGATAATCTATTTAAGTCACAAAAGTACGGATTTTATCTGTAATAAACGAATAAAAGGAGATAAATGGCTGTCTGGAGCTTAATTTTATCAGACATTATCATTTTGATATTAAAAAAATGGATTTTGGATGGTTGTCTTTGACAGACTCCTCCGTTGAGAATATCCATTCAAGACATCAAGAGGAGTCTGTGAACACAACCACTAAAAACTGCAAAAACCGACTTTTCCAATTTGACAAAATGATATTTTCGCCCAAAATGAAAATTTAACACTTGAGGCGGTTTTTTGTTGATGACAAAGAGATGAAAATTTTGCTATAAAGATAACTGATTGACAATCAATAGAATACAATTTTGTAAAAATCGTTCAAAAAAACATGCCGGACGCAATTTTTCAAGATTTCTGAGTGTTTTTATAATCTTTTGATTATTAGTGTGTTACGATAAATCTCTCCGCTTTCACCCTCAAACATCGTTTCAAATCCACTTGTTTTTCAGTTCTTGTTCAGACACACTTTCAAAATCGCCAGTTATACATTTCTTAACATTTTTAACGAACTCCACTGACTTTTTTCCTGTTTCCCGGTACTTTTTCAAAAACTCTACGCTGAAATTTTCTCCAAACTACTAAGTTTTTAAAATTGTAGCGCACTGAAAATAAAATTACAGTGCGCTGAAAATTTGGCGACAGTGCGCTGGAAATTTGAAAACTTAGTAGTTTTTTTCAGAAGACTCTTTGCGGGAGATAAATAAATGTGAAAGAACTGTTCCAAAACGAAACACTATTTCACAATTCGCTGAAGCTTCCCGAAATGCGTACGGAATCTCCGTTCTGCGAGAAAAGTTCGGCATGCCTCATTTTGACGCGTGCCAGAGGGCTTGGAATTTTAACATTTGGCAAAATCAAAAAGATAGTATTTCGAAGTAAAACTAACAAATAGAAGTTAAATCAGTCTAAATTACTTTCTTTTTGTCAGAAAATAATTTTGTTAAAAAAGGTATATAAAAAATTTTGTTATGGGGCTCTTTTTCATTAAGAAGTTGTTTTAAATTCATTTGTTATAGCCATGCGGATGTCTTCGACAGACTCCTCTGTCGTTATCGCACACATTTAAAGCATAAGGAATCTGTCGAATACACCCGCTAAATACACAAAAGAATTGTAAAATCTTGTGTGAGAAACTGAAAATATCTACTTTTGCACAAGTACAAATCTGATATATTATCATGGAAAATAATAATTTGAAACTGAAAGTCAGACTTTTAGTGATGAATTTCCTGCAATTTGCAGTATGGGGTGCGTACCTCACTTCTATGGGCAGTTATCTTGTCAATGTAGGTCTTGCCGAGAACATCAGTTGGTTTTATGCCATACAGGGCATTGTGTCCATATTCATGCCGGCATTGATTGGAATCATCAGTGACAGGTGGATTCCGGCACAGCGTATGCTTGGGTTGTGTCACTTTCTGGCAGCCGTATTTATGGGTGGGGCTGCATTCTACGGACTGAACGGCGGTCAGGAGGTGGAGTTCTCCGGACTGTTCACTCTTTATTCGTTGAGCGTGGCTTTCTATATGCCGACGCTTGCACTGTCAAATTCTGTGGCTTATTCGGCTCTTGAAGGGGCAAAGATGGATACGGTCATACATTTCCCGCCTATACGTGTGTTCGGCACTATCGGCTTTATCTGTGCAATGATAGCCGTTGACTTTCTCGGTTATCAGAACACTTATATGCAGTTTCTTGTGTCGGCAGGTCTGAGCCTCGTGCTTGCCGTATATGCGCAGACGCTTCCTCCGTGCGCCGTAAGCAGCGGAACGCAGGCGGATGGCGGACATAAATCTGTGACAGAGGCTCTCGGGCTTCGTGCGTTCACCTTGTTCCGGGAGAAGAAGATGGCTTATTTCTTCATCTTCTCTTTTCTTCTTGGAGTCTCTCTTCAGATTACAAATGGTTATGCCAATCCGTTCATACAGAGCTTCTCCGCTGTCGATGCGTATAAGGGGCTGTATTTTGTGGAACATGCCAATCAGCTCATATCGCTTTCTCAGATGTCGGAAACATTGTGCATACTGCTGATACCGTTCTTTTTGCACCGTTATGGTATCAAGAATGTGATGCTGATAGCCATGTTCGCGTGGGTTTTGCGGTTCGGATTCTTTGCCGTGGGAAATCCCGGAAGCGGTGTGTGGCTTTTCATTCTTTCGATGATTGTCTATGGGGTTGCCTTCGACTTTTTCAATGTGAGCGGTTCTTTGTTTGTAGATAAGGAGACGGATCCTGCCATACGTTCAAGTGCACAGGGCTTGTTCATGATTATGACCAATGGTCTCGGGGCGACTGTCGGTTCCTTGTGCGCCGGTGAGGTAATCAATCGTTTTGTCTATTCTCGTCCTATGGAGGAGCAGTTGGCAGGATGGAGTACGTCATGGTTCATATTCTCTGCATACGCACTGGTGGTAGGTGTGCTGTTTGCTCTGTTATTTAAGTATAAGCATGAGAAATAGCCGCTGATTGCTTTAAAATACTTCGTAGGATTTTCTTGCTTATGCGGGCGCATTTACAGACTCTTCAAGCTTAAGTCTGTAAATGCGCCCGCATAACTTTAATAGATTAATTTAAAGCAGCTTCTTGTCATGGTAAGCTGCCAATCCTTTTACAGTCAACAGATATTTCTGACGAGGATGTTTCGGGTTGTTAGGATAGAGCATCGTAACAAAACCTTTATTCATTGCAGGGTTCAGATAGTTTGCCATAAAGTTTTCGCGGTCTTTCAGCTTTATGGCTGCAAGCATTTCTTTGATTGATAATTGTTGTTCTGCCAATATTTCAATCAGTGTTTGTATGGTTGTTGAACTTGTCGGGTACTTGTCGGGTACTTGTCGGGTACTTGTCGGGTTTGTGTTCCCAGCCCATTCTGATGGAGGATTTATAACCATATACCGATTCTTTAATTCATTATGTTCGCCCATCATCAAGTTCCTGAAGAACAGATTCAGAAAACTCATATCGGGATCGATACCTTTATGCACATTACGGTAGTTGGCGCGAACCAGTGCATTACGGAAATACCAAGAGTGTTCTGCAAATAAATCATTGTTTACGTCGAAGCCGATACTTCTTAAATATTTGATGGTGAATACGGCTGTTGTTCTGGTGTTTCCTTCTCCGAATGGATGTATTTGCCAAAGGTTTGAAACGAACTTTGCAATGTGTGCAACTACTTCATCTATGGATAATCCTTTATAAGAAAAGTTCTTTTCTTGCTCCAAATCGTATTCTATCGCCCGACGCAAGTCCTCTGCATTGACGTACAATACGGTATCCCCACGAAGTACCCATTCTTTTTTTGTGATGTCGTAGTCCCGAATTTTACCTGCAAATTTAAACACACCCTCAAACAATCTTCGATGAATTGAAGTGAATCCGGCAACAGAAAAAGCAAATGATTTCTCATTTAAGATTCGGGCAATGTTGGCAGAAACTTTGTCTGCTTCCTCTGTATCCTCTTCATTCGGAATACGTACAGTCTTGGACTGGTAATATCCATTAATAAGGGCTTTTACCTCGTCAATACTGATTTTACCCTCAATATGTTTGGTGGCTGTGTCTTTCAGATAATTGGAGGTTTGCAAACCATCTACAGCCTGAAGACCGATTGCTGTTTTCCAAGCGAGAGCCTTTTCTTTTTTGTCAGGCTCTCCGTTACGGATGTATTCATCGAAGTTAATCATATTCTAAATCAGCTTAATTTACACTAAAGTCATGCCGACAGTTTTTCCGTAAGGGGGGATGAAACTGCTGTTGCCGCAATATTCACATGAAAGGTCATTCCCTACTCTGTTGGTCTATTTTTATGCTATCTTATCAAGAACTTGCTTACTGTCGTTTGTTTGTCCGTGATGGTTTTGATGATAGTGACACCTTTGTAGCCGTTTGTATTGACAGTTACCTGTCGTGTGCCGGTATTTGCAGATATAATCTGACCGTCGAGACTGTACAATATAGCTGTTACCTGTGTGTCGTCTGTAGCAGACACGATAATACTGTTGTTGTCGCAAGATATATTCAACGCTGCATTCTCTGCGTCAGTTCCATGTATGCCGGTGCCTTCCGTACTGATAGAAGTGCGTGCAGCATTAATCATCTTGTCTGTGTTGGCATCGATAAGCATGACCACCACTTTGGTATTGTTGATGTCGGATATATTCTGAGGAAGCGTTACAGACATGTTTGCCGTATATGTATGACCTGCTTCCATCTTCTGCGGGAAATATCCTCCGGTTCCGCCAAAAAGGGATGAACATCCTCTTGCCACATCATTGTTCAGATAAGTGGTGGTTGAACTGCCGTAGATGCCGCCTTCTCCCCATTCTCCGAATATTGGGTCTGTATATTTGGAGAAGTAATTGGTCTGGTAGTTGAACAGTTTGTCTTCCAGCACAACGGTGAAGATGTTCAGGTTCAGATTTGTAGCATTTATGGCACTGCGTACCGAAACAGTCAAGTCAGCAGTACCGTTTTCTACATTGTAGATGGCATCAGCGTTGATGTCAAACTCTGCCAATGTAGTGAGTTCCTGCTGTGCCATGTCCGCCCATGTCTCGTTTGTTTCTTCATTGTTGAAGTAGAAGTGTGTGTCGTCCGGATTCTGCCACATAGGATAGCTGATAATCCCGTTTCTGTTGATGATTCCGCTCGGAGCACCTATGAGTCCGAGATAAGACGTATAATTGCCGAGTCCCACGCTCAGGCGGTCAGAGCCGTATGTGTGGATGGAAATCGGGATAAACCTGTCGCCTAAGTTCTTTTCGAGATTTTCGATGGCGAGTATTCCCATAGGGCAGTTTCCGCAGTCGGCTCCGGTGTATTCTTCAAGAACAATGCGTTTGGTTGTTTCAAACATGAGGCTCTTTATGAAGCTTGTTGTGGTGTGAGTATAGTCGTTCAACCGGGTCTCGATACTGAATATAGTGGTTTCGCCGACAGTCAGTGGAAGCGGCTTGTTGAAAGCAAACCGGTAGGTATCTCCCTTTTTGAGGTTGATTCCGTTTTCCGATATTTGGTCTATGACGTTGCCGTCATTGTCTTTAAGCGTGAGTTCCACTGTCGTATATTCTTCTGCTGTGGAGTTGATGCCGATGAGTCCGGATATTACTTCACTTTCTTTGCCTATGACGGTTTGCGGATTGTTGAGAGCGATGGTATGGAGTGTATTGTGTTCCACTGTGATATTATCCACGAAAATCATGCTCTGATTCTCGTTGTCATTCAGAAATGCGATGTAAATGTTTTTGCCGCTGTATTCTGCAAGGCTCACAGAAAAGTTCTGCCAGTCGTCACTCAGGTCTTCTTCCGACAGCCCGGGAGAAAGAACTTCGTTGACCACAACCTTGCCCTCACGCTTCATCTTCTCTATGGTATTCGCTGTGAGATAGTTGTATGATTCGTCGCTTTCAAATATAATTACTTTTATCCGGTCTTCGCATCCGTTTCGGTAGCTTTGGGCATCGAAACTCAGGATACATTTCTCGTCAGGAATATACAATTGCGGAGTGACCATCCAGTCGTCGCTCTTTCCTGCCGGGAAATAAGAAGAGTGTGAAGCGGCGCAGAAGTCTGAAGAAGCGATAGATTCGCGTATGGAGAAATTCCACGGTGTGTTGTCTTTGTTAAACTCCAGACTTTGCATATCTGAGGTTGGTGTGTTGTGGTCTCCTTCGTACAACAGGAATGTCTGTAGCGAAACATCCATCTTGTTGAAGTCGCAGCTGAACAGAATATGCTCGTCTGAATTTATCTCTCTTACATATAGTCCGTTGTAGTTAATCCGTATTTCTTCGTTTGGACACCCTCCTGTGATGTCTGTGATAGAACCTTCTTCAATGACAATAGTGTAGCTGTTGCCTTCAAACAAATATTGCGTGCCTGTCGGATATGCAGCCACTCTGTCGCCGTTACGCGCAAGAGTCATGTTGCATATATATTTGCCGTCTGTTGTGCTGTACAGATAGGCGGATGCTGTGTCTGTCAGTGCCACATGGGTGTTCATGGTCAGAATCACCGGATTAGCCGAGTAGTCTATTTTTGCGATAGCAGAACCATCAGCCGGATAAACGGATTGCATTGATACCGGCTTGTTTTCTCGTCCGGTGTATTCAATCTTGATTTCTTCGTTTGTCATTGAAACATCCTCGCTGATACTTACTGTACCTGCAGGGATGACGATGAAATATTTCTTTCCTTGCTCCAGATTCTGCGTTCTGAATGCAATTCTTATCTTATTCTTGCTGTTGTCCGTGGTTTTGATGCTGAGGGATTTTCTTATGACGTTACCTTCTTCATCCTGTAGTTCCACACTGTTTCCATCGGCTATGATATTGATATTCCGACTGAAAGTGACGTCGATGTTTCTCAGTGTGGTGAAAGAAGAACCACTTTCCGGATTGACTCTGTAGTTCCCGAGAAGGTTGATGCTCTTGCATTCTTCTGGGATGGGATTCGGAAATTCGACAAAATAGCTTTCTGTCATATTCGGATCTACAAGGCACAGCATATACCGTCCGTCGCCGGTGATAGCGGTGGGAGTACCTGTATAGTTAAATCCTGTATAGCTGTAAAAGTCGATTCCGTATTTTTGTGAATAGATTTGCTGTCCGCCAATCCAGTATTTTCCCGTATGGATATACCATTCGCGCAGCGGCACATTTGTTGGTGTGGCACCATATACGTTTCCGTTGTCATCAATCTGATAACCGGTGATATCCTGTCCGTCCTCTGTGTCGAACACTTCTGTCTCCTTGGTGACGACATTGTATCTGAAAGCCACCCGATATTCATTCAGAAACTGGCTTCCCGGTATCTCCTTGCCTATATATGCCTGTCCGGTCACCCATTTTCCGTTGTGGCTCATCTGCGGGAAGTCTGTGAAAAGCAGACTCTCATAGTGAGGTTGCCAAGGGCGCATATCGTCCGGAGTGAATCCTATGGCATGGTAAGTCTTTTCTTCCCTGTCGTATATGTAGCTGAAAAGTGCTATCGGATATACGTATGAGAACGACATGCTTCCGAGTATGTAGCGTCCGTCCGGCGATATGTCTGTGAATCTGTTCTGTTCCTGATTGTCATGTTGCATGTCCAGTTCCGGTATTCCTTCCGGACTGATCATCTTTCCCGTGGTAAGATCCCATATAACAGCTTCTTCCTTGTATATATCATCGGCAGACGGAGGGATGCTTCCCACCGCAAATTTACCGTTGTCGGACATAGCCGTAATGTTTCCTTCTCGGTCTTCAGGCATTTCAAGCAGTCTCCATCCTCCGTTTTCTTTCGACCAGTAGGCGCTTTTGCTGTCGTAGCTTCCGATAGCGGCTGTTCCCGCCTCGTTTATGTCGGATATTCTGCATGTGTGTCCCGCGTCCTTCTCTTCCTGTGTCAGAAGGTCAAACGACACCCCTGTCTCGTGGTTTGTTACCACCGATGAGTTGGTGATTTCCCATACGGTGTTCCCCGAAATCTTATAACGGATATTGCTTTTGCTGATGTCTGTGATGACGGGTTTCTGAATTTTCTGTGCATAGGCTCCCAGACAGAACCATATAATGCCGATAAGGATGGTTGATTTTTTCATGTGATGAGTTTTTATTTGTTCTGTGTAGCTGCTTGTTTGCTTCTGAGCATAAATATGATGCCTGCTATGATGAACGGAATACTGAGCAGCTGTCCCATGTCGAGAAGCATACCTTCTTCAAAATCCACCTGTTCTTTCTTTATGAATTCGACAAAGAAGCGGAACACAAAGATGGTGGTGAGACAGAAGCCGAAATAGAAGCCTGTTCCGGCGGACATGCTTCCGGTGTGCTTCTCCGTGCTTGTCTGCGGCATTATTGGCTTGTGGCTGTGTGTGTCTTGGATGCCGAACTTCCGGTATATGGCGATTTCTGCAATGAAAATACAGAGATATGCCAGTGCTTCATACAGCTGTGCCGGGTGTCGGGGTACAAGCACTCCTTCGACAAGAGTATCGCGTGTGTGGAACAGGAATCCCCACGGCAGGTCTGTCGGACTGCCGATTATCTCCGAGTTCATCAGGTTGCCCAGTCTTATGCAACATGCTGTGAGCGGAGTCGCTATCGCCACATTGTCGAGGACGGTCAGTACAGGCACTTTTATCTTCCTTACATAGAGAATCAGTGCAGCAGTCAGCCCTATCGCGCCTCCGTGGCTGGCAAGTCCTTCATAGCCGCGAAACTCCCAGTCCCATGTGTCAGGGGCGAAGCGGACAGGCAGAATCATTTCCATGACTCCTTTCACAGAGCCGAGATAATACTCCGGTTCGTAGAACAGGCAGTGTCCGAGACGTGCACCGATAAGAACTCCGAAGAAACAGTAGAGAAACAACGGCTCAAACTTCTCGTCTGCTATCTTCTGCTGCTTGTAGAGCTTCTGTACGATGAGGTAGGCAAACAGCAGTCCTACACACCACAGGAAGGAATACCATCGGAGTGAGAAGCCGCCTATTTTTAGAATCTCAAGACTTGGTTGCCAGTCTATGAAACAAAGTGTTGACATATTCTTTGGTTTTTTTTGAAAAATGTGTTTGGGTGGAAATATAAGAACTGTTTTAAATTTTAGTGATTGTATTCGACAGACTTACCAAACAAATGGAGGAGTCTGCTGAATACATCCACATAATTTTTAAACAGTTTCTAAATACATAATGATGTGAATTATCGGAAAACGGAGATACGGATTGTTTCCTTCTTCTCCGTGTCTCCGTATTTCCATGTTCTTCTGCCGTAGAGGCATGATGCCTTATACATTGAATCTGAAGTGCATGATGTCGCCGTCCTGTACCACATATTCCTTGCCTTCTACACCGAGTTTTCCGGCTTCGCGCACTGCCGATTCAGAGCCGTACTTGATGTAGTCCTCATATTTGATGACCTCAGCCCTGATAAATCCCTTTTCGAAGTCTGTGTGTATCACTCCAGCGCACTGAGGAGCTTTCCAGCCTTTGCGGTAAGTCCATGCCTTCACTTCCATTTCTCCTGCCGTGATGAAGGTTTCAAGGTTCAGGAGCGAGTATATGGCTTTGATGAGGCGGTTGCATCCGCTTTCGCTCAGTCCGAGGTCTTCAAGGAACATCTGCTTCTCTTCGTATGTCTCCAGTTCTGCGATGTCCGCCTCTGTCTGTGCCGAAATGATAATCATCTCCGCATTTTCGTCTTTAATGGCATTGCGCACCGCCTCCGTATAGGCATTGCCGCTTTTTGCACTTGCGTCATCTACGTTGCAGACATAGAGTACCGGCTTGGTGGTGAGAAGGAACATGTTCTTCGCTGCTGCGATTTCCTCTTCCGTCTCAAGCTCCACGGTGCGTGCGCTCAGTCCCTGTTCGAGGGCAGCCTTGTAGCGGAGCAGCAGTTCGAGTTCTACCTTTGCCTGCTTGTCGCCGCCTACGTTGGCAATCTTTTCGACTCTCTTGATGCGGCTCTCCACCGTTTCAAGGTCTTTGAGCTGAAGCTCAGTGTCAATGATTTCCTTGTCGCGTACAGGGTCAACAGAGCCGTCAACATGCACGATGTTCCCATTGTCGAAGCAGCGGAGCACATGTATGATTGCGTCACATTCGCGTATGTTACCAAGGAACTGGTTGCCCAGTCCTTCTCCGCGGCTTGCTCCCTTCACGAGTCCTGCTATATCTACTATGTCGCATGTGGCAGGAACGATACGTCCCGGGTGTACAAGCTCTGCAAGTTTGGTCAGTCGCTCGTCAGGAACAGATATTTGTCCCAGCTGCGCATCTATTGTGCAAAACGGAAAATTGGCTGCCTGTGCCTTCGCGCTCGACAGGCAATTGAAAAGAGTTGATTTACCGACATTCGGAAGTCCTACTATACCTGCTTTTAATGCCATACTATTTTTATGTTTTTTCTATTTTGTAATATTCTGTAGCAAAGTTAATTTCCGCAAAGTTACGCTTTTTTGTCAAGATGCTGTTTTTTTAATTCACTTTTTAAGCGTGGGGCTATGTTTTAGTGTTTGTATTCGGTTGGGGTGAGCGGATGTATTCAACAGCAAGAATCACGCTAAAAAGCCGTTCTTCAAAATGACAAAATGATATTTTCGGTCAAAATGAAAATTTAACACTTCAAGCGGATTTTTGCCGAGGGCGAAAAGACGAAATTTTTATCATGAAGATAAAACATTGATAATCAATTGAATATAATTTTGCTCCAAATGCTCAAAAAACGCATCAGACATCATTTTTTGAAAAATTTGGATGCTTTGGTAATTTATTGATTATTAATAGTTTACAGCTGAATTGATTATTTCCACCCTCTAATACTCCCAAAAATCCATTCACTTTTAAGTTTCTGTTCAGACACACTTCCAAAGCCGAGATTTACACACTTCTTAACATTTCAACTGAAGCAAATTGTCTTTTTCTCTGCTTCCCACTGCAATTTTATTTTCAGCGCGCTGTTTTCAAATTTTCAGCGCACAGTGAGAGAATTTCCAGTGCGCTGTGAAGAAAATTGCAGTGCGCTGAAAATATGACGACAGTGCGCTGGAGATTTGAAAACTTAGTAATTTTTTTTCAAAGACTCTTCGCTGAAAATAAACAAATGTAAAAGAACCGTCCAAAAATGAAACACTATTTCACAATTTTATGAGGCTTCACGAAATGCGCATAAAAGCCCCATTCTTTGAGAAAAGTTCGATGGGCTTCATTTTGGAGCGTTCCAGAGGGCTTGGGATTTTAACATTTGGTAAAATCAAAAAGAAAGTATTTTAATTAAAAATAAGTAAATAAGACTTTGTTTGCCGAAATATGCTATCATTTTGTCAGAAAATATTTTTGTTAAAAAATGCATATAAAAAATTTTGTTATGGGAGTGTTATGTGGGTATTTAAGTGGGTGTATTCGACAGACTCTTCATGTTTAGGTAGGTATATTTGTAGAAGACAATACTCCTTTTTATATGAGGAGTCCGTGAATATGCCCTCTTAGATACCCTGTGTTTGCCGTAAATAGCCATGCTTTATAGCAAACATTCTACTTCCGAAACTGCTACTTGTCAATATTGTCCTATTTTATCCCCTAAATAGTGCTATTATTTAACTCTCAAAATGCCCTACCTTTGAAAAAAATAATAATCACAACCTAATTGATATGAGATACACAGAATTGGGCAACACGGGAATGAAGATTTCCCACATCTGTTTCGGCGCATCATCGCTGGGCAGCGTATTCCGAGAGACAAAAGAGAACGAAAGTATTGAGGCTGTAGAAGCAGCTATAGAAGGAGGAATCAACTTCATAGATGTCAGCCCATACTATGGGCACTACAAGGCTGAGACCGTGTTAGGCAAGGCATTGAAACGCATTCCTCGCGACAAATATTTTTTGAGTACCAAGGTGGGACGCTATGGGAAAGACGGAGTGAACACATGGGACTATTCCGGCAAGAGAGCTACGGAAAGTGTGGCGGAGAGTATGGAACGTCTCGGCATAGACTACATTGACCTTATCAATGTGCATGACATTGAGTTTCAGGCTTCGCTTCCCGGCGGGCTGCAGAAGGTGGTGGATGAGACGCTGCCCGCACTTGTCGAACTGAAGAAGAAAGGCATGGTGGGGCATGTCGGCATAACCGACCTTCAGATAGAGAACCTGAAGTGGGTCATAGACCACTGCGAAGAAGGCACGGTGGAAAGTGTGCTCAACTTCTGCCACTTCTGCCTGAATGATGATAAGTTAGTTGACTTTCTCGACTATTTTGAGAGTAAGCATATCGGTGTAATCAATGCTTCTCCGCTCAGCATGGGACTGCTTTCCGAGCGAGGTGTGCCGAGCTGGCATCCTGCTCCGAGGCCGTTGGTGGAGGCTTGTGCTGAGGCTGCCAAGCTGTGCAAGGAGCATAACTATCCGATAGAGAAGCTGGCTATACAGTATTCGGTGAGCAATCCACGCATTGCCGGCACACTGTTCTCGTCTGCCAATCCTGTGAATGTGAAGCGAAACATTGAGTGGGCAAATGAAGAGCCTGACTGGCAGTTGATAGAGAAAGTGAAGGAAGTAATCGGTGAGCAGCAGAGAGTCAGCTGGGCGAACTCATAGCTCATATAATAAGGGCATTGCTATGACAATTATTGATGCACACTCACACCTGTGGCTGAAACAGGACACATGGGTGGATGGTAAGCGTATTCTTTCGCTCAGGAACGGCAGAAGCATCTTCATGGATGAGGAGGTGCAGATGCTGCCGCCGTTCATGACCGAAGGAGAGAATACAGCCGAAATATTCCTGTCGAACATGGACTATGCCCAAGTGGGCGGGGCTGTGGTGGTGCAGGAAATCATCGACGGAAATCAGAATGACTATCTTCTTCAGGTGCAGCGACGCTATCCCGACCGTTTCTTTTGTATGGGTGCTCCGCGTTTCACTGTCGAATGCTCTGTGCCTCATGCAGAGCAGGATGCCATAGCCATAGACTCTATGGGGCTGCGGGGAATAGCTTTGCCGGGACATCGGCTGAAAGTATCGCTCCACACGCTGATGGACATGTTCCGATATATGGAAAAGAGAGGCATGATACTATCTGTTTGTCTGGCTGACGATGAACACCAGATAGGCGAGATGCGTGAAGTGATTCAGGAATGTCCCGGGCTGAAAGTGGCTGTCGGGCATTTCGGGATGGTCACTACCCCTTCGTTTGAGAGTCAGGTGATGTTGGCACGAGAAAGTGAGAATGTGAGGATAGAATCGGGAGGTATCACATGGCTTTTCAATAGCGAGTTCTATCCTTTCCCCACTGCTATTAAGAGTATTCGCCGTGCTGCCGACCTTGTGGGCATGGATTGTCTGATGTGGGGCAGTGATTATCCACGTACTATTACGGCTATCACTTACAAGATGTCATACGACTTTGTACTCAAGTCTCATGAGCTGACAGCGGAGGAAAAACGTAAGTTCCTTGGGCAGAACGCTGAACGGTTCTATGGATTCGGTGCTCTACCTGTATTGCCGTATATTAAGAATATGTCGGAATGATTGAGTTTTTCATATTGCTGTTTTTGACAGACTCCTCCGTCGCTATCGCGCCACCTCCCCTAACTTAGGGGAGGAGCCTATATACC